>JAGNMU010000140.1 GCA_017991005.1 Gemmatimonadaceae bacterium
TCGGCCGTCCACGCCGACGATGCGATCTGCAGCGCCTTGAGTCCGTGGTTGATGGCCGAACGTGCGCCGGTGGCACCGGACAGGTTGGAGGGGAGTCCGTTGCTGTAGCGCGTGTCCACCAGCAGGGCAAATTGCCGGTCGAGCAGATCGGCCACGTTGGCGATGAGGTTTTTCAGCGAATCCATCGCGAACGCGATATGGCCGCCGTAGAAATGCCCGCCGTGCAGCACCAGCTCCGCATCCGGATCGATGATCGGATTGTCGTTGGCGCTGTTGAGTTCGTTCTCGATCGTGGTGAACAGGAACGGCAACGCGTCTTCCAGCACGCCGATCACATGCGGTGCACAGCGAATGGAATACCGATCCTGCAGCCGGTGTTCGTTGCGCTCGGGCGGCGTGGCGGCGAGATCTTCAAAGATGCGTGCGGCGACACGCTGCTGTCCGGCGTGCGGTTTGACAGCGAAGAGGGCGTGATCGAAATGTTTGGGATTGCCGTCGAGCGACAACGACGCGAGCGCGGTGATGCGCGTGGCCAGTGCGCTCGTGTACTGCGCGCGATCGTAGGCCAGACACGCGAGGGCTGTCATGACCGACGTGCCGTTCATGAGCGCCAGCCCTTCCTTGGGCCGCAGGCGCAGCGGTTCCAAACCGGCCTGTGCCAACGCGTCGGCCGCCGACATGGGCACCCCGTTGTAGATCACATCGCGCTGCCCGCAGAGCGCGGCCGCGACATACGACAACGGCGTCAGATCGCCGCTCGCGCCCACCGATCCCTCGGCGGGAATCAGTGGCAGGATATCGTGCTGCAACAGCGCCACCAACTGCTCGAGCAGCCGGAGACTGACACCTGAAAACCCCTTGGCGAGTGAGCAGAGTCGCGTCACCATCACGGCGCGCGTCTGCTCGGGCGTGAGATACTCGCCCAGCCCGCAGCCATGGTAGGTGAACAGGCGTTCGGGAAGTTCGTCGACCAGGTCGGGCGGCACCACGACCGTGCACGAATCGCCGTAGCCCGTGGTCACGCCATAGATGACGCCGTCCTCCGCGAGCAGACGATCGACAAAATCGGCGCCGCGTTGGAGGCGCGCGCGCACCGCCGGATCGCTCGAGAGCTCCGCCACCGCCCGGCGATGCGCCAGATCCACGACATCCTGAATCGTGCAGGCGCGGTCGCCGAACGAGATGCGTCGGCCCGCAGAACTCTCAACGTGATGCATCGGCACGTCCCATGGTGGGCATGGCCCAGAAGTCGTAGAAGTTGAACCACTGAAGTGGCGCGCGCTGACAGAAGTACGCCAGCCGCGCCGAAAAATCCGCCGCCAACGCCCCGAGGGCCGCGTCCCGAGTGACCCGCGGCAACACGATGCGCTCGTGGAAGCGCTCAAAATACATGTGATACCGCCCCGACTCCGAGATGCAGAACAGGAGATAACTGGGGCACTGCAGCAAACTGGCCAGCACGTACGGTCCGACGGGAAACCCCGCCGGCGCCCCCAGAAAATCCGCCACTGCCACCCGCGGATTCTCCGAGACCGGGATGCGATCGCACGCGATCACGATGAACTCACCGCGATCCACCTTCTCCCGCAGCCGAATCACGGTATCGGCCGAGACCTCGGTAACTTGCAACACATTGAGTTCGCTCGCCGGATTGAGCTCGGCCAGCAGCCGATTGAACGACTGTGCGTGTTTGGTGTGCACCAGAACTGTCAGCCGCGCCCCGTTCTTCCGGGTGGTCAGCGCACGACACACCTCGACGTTGCCCAGGTGTGTCACGAAGATCACGCCACCGCGCCCCGCCGCGACCTCGCTGCTGATGACATCGTAGTTGTGAAACGTGACTTCTTCGGTGCGCAGTTCGCCCGACCAGATGCGCAGCTTGTCGAGAATGCTCTCGGCAAACGTCGCGAAGTGCCGCACCGACTGCCACAACGTCGCGTCCCCGGCGGTCGGGGCGATGCTGCGGTACACCCGCGTGAGGTACGACCGCGACGAGCGGCGCGCGAACGGGTGCCTGATCAGGTAGAACAGGACGGTGGGGTAGACGATGAGCCGGAATGGCCACCGCCCGAAGATCCGATGGATCACAAACAGCAGCTTGATCCCCGAGGCGACGGTGACCTCGCCGATCTGCGCCCAGTGCCGCGCCATCAGGCCGCCGCGCGGATCGTGCGATTGCGGCGGAGCAACAGCCGCGGCGCGCGCGGCAGCATGCCCAGAAACAGTCGCGTGTGCATGCCGGTGATGCGGACGTTGTCGGCCACAAGACGAAAGTGCGAAATGCCGTCGAGCGGATAGCGCACCCGGGTGGGCATCAGTACAATCGGCACCCGCGCCCAATCGAGACGCACGAGCACCTCGATATCGAAGTCCATGCGCCGACCCATCCGCACCCGTCGCGTGAGCGCCATCATGGCACCGACCGGGTACACGCGAAACCCGCACATGGCGTCACGGAGCGACAGCGTGAGGGTATTCACGCTCACCATGATATGCGTGAGGTAGCGCAGCACCAGACGCGCGCGCGGCACCGAGTCGTCGAAAATCGGCTGCCCCGTGACGAGCGCATCCGGATACTGCTCGGCGAGTGCGATCAGCCGCGGGACGTCCTCCACGGTGTGCTGTCCGTCGGCGTCGATCTGCACCGCGTGCGTGAACCCCGCGCGGTCGGCCTCGGCGATGCCACTGAGCACGGCGCCACCTTTTCCCTGGTTCTCGCGGTGACGCACCAGCGTGACCTCCGCCGGGTGTGCGGCGGCGACGCGGTCGAGTGTCGCGGCGCACGACGCCTCACTGCCGTCGTCCACCAGAATGCAGGGGAGCGACAGCCCGCGCAGAATGTCCACGAGCGCCGGCACGTAGCGCTCATGATTGAACACGGGAATGACCACCACCGGGCGAAACATCAGGGCACCATGGACGCAGTCAACGGACGCAGTCAGCGGACGTATCAACGCGCGAAAAACACGCGTCCGCTCGAATGCGATCCCGCGCTCGAGGTGAACTTGAACGTCAACAGGGCCCGTTCGGCGCGCCATTCCATCTCGAGAGACAGCAGCGCGCCCGGCTGGTAGAGCCGGTGAAACTTGACGGCTTCCAACCGCTCGAACGCCCCGCCAATGCCGAAGCAGCGTCGACCGAAGGTGATGGCCCAATCCACCTGGGCCACACCAGGGAGCACGGGCAGTTTGTCGAAGTGGCCGTCGAACACCTGCAGGTGCGGGCTGACGTACACGTCGTAGTGCGCCTTCTCCGGGGTCAGCTCGCGGGCATGAAGCGCCGGTTCGGACATGGTGAACGGCGCAAAGAGCCGCTCGATGTCGGCGATGGTGGTCTTGCCCACGGCATTGACGGGCAGAGCATCGAGCACGCGCCAGCGGCGCGGCCGCGCCATGCGCTCGGTGCCCTGTGAGACCGCGGTGGTGAGCCGCGCGCGCAGACTGTTGATGCCATCCTCGCGCAGCACCAGCCAGCCCGCGTGACTGGGGACCACGGCGGCGCCGAGCTCGTCCCGCCCCGTATCGAGCAGCACCACGCGCGCGTCGTCCACGAGCCCCGAACGAAGCAATGCCTGCTCGATCGCCACCAGCGATACCCGCTTGCCCTCGATCTTCACGATGCGATCGGCGCGTCCGCAGAGCGTGAAGCGATGTTCTGCGTCGAAGGTCACGGTATCCGCCACCGTGAACCACGACGCGTCGGCCAGGTGGGGTGAACACACACTCAGATGCCCCTGGTCATCACGAACCTGCACACCCGGGAACGGCGTCCATGGCTCGTCGTGTCCGCCGGTGCGTTGGCGCCAGGCAATGCCACCGGTTTCCGAGCTGCCATAGACCTCGATGGGCGCCTGTTGCAGCAGCGATTCCACCGATGTGACGGTATCGAGCGAAATCGGGCCGCCTGAAGAGAACAGCGCGGCCAATCCGCCGCGCGCGGCCGCCCACTCGAGTGACTGCGGCAACCGCTTGAGGTGCGCGGGGCCCGAGATGACGGTGGTGCGCCGCTCGCGCAAATGCGCCACCACATGTTCGGGAAACGGCACACTCACCGATTCGAAGGTGCGCCCAGTGACCAGCGGCCAGAGAATCTTGAAGAGCAAGCCGTAGATGTGCTGGTGTGACACCGTCGCCAGGATTTCACTTCCTTCGACACGCGCGCCGAACTGCTGCTCCAGCGTGCCCACTTCGGCCAGCAGTTGCCCAGCGCGTTTGTGCAGCGCCTGCGGGACACCGGTGGATCCGGATGTGTAGATCACCAGCGCGGCCGTATTCGCATCCAGCACGTCGAACGGCAGCGAGGCGTCGCCGTCGTGAACGGCGCCGATGGTGGACCAGGGATCGGGAAAGGCGCCGGCGAAGTGCACCCCAACCTGCGCGAGCGCACGGCAGGTATCCGGTTGCACATCGCCGGGGACATACACCGTTTTGCCCGCGTACCACGCACCGATCAGCGCCGCGGCAAACTCCACGCCATCGGGTTCAACGAGCGCGATGGACGGACCCGACAACGCGAGGCACGCCTGGCACCAGCCGCGCACGCGCCGGCGGAACTGCGCATCATCAATGACGTCGGGCCCGCGGCGCGCCACCGGCGCGTTCGCGCGGGTGGGGTGGGCCATGCGTGCGAACAGCAGCGGCGCAGGCACGGCGTCGCGGTCAGGCCGATGGGGCGCTGTGTGCGCTATTGAGCAGTCCGTCGAGCGCGGTGACGAGATCGCCCACCGTGCGCACCGACTTGAAGACTTCGGGGGACAGCCGTGTGCCGGTGGCGCGTTGCAGTTTGGCCGCCAGATCGACGGCATCGATGCTGTCGATGTCGAGGTCATCGTACAACGTCGCGTCCAGCGTGATGCGCGACGGGTCGAGCTGAAACGTGCTCGTGAGCCCCTCGGTGATCAGCTGGAGAATCTGCTCCTGAGTCATGGCCATGCTGGTCACGTGGTCTGGCCGGCAATGAGCGCCGTCAATGCACGCACCGAGGCAAAGTGCTTGCGCGACTCTTCGGGTTCGCCGGAGAGCTGAATGTCGTACTTCTTGCGAATCGCCATGCCCAGTTCGAGGGCGTCGATGGAATCGAGCCCCAGCCCTTCCACGAACAGCGGCGCATCGGTGTCGATATCCTCGGGCGTCATGTCCTCCAACTGAAGCGAGTCGATGATCAGTTGCTTGACTTCGGTCTCAAGGGACTGCATGCGCAACGCTCTCCGAGGTGAAATACTGTTCCAGATGTGCCGTCAGCCGGCGGACTGCGAGGGCCGGCGCGTCCTCCTCGTGGCTGAAGGACTGCACCGCGATATCGTCGCCGACTCTGAGTGAGAAAGAGGGGGGCCGAGGAGGAACCTGCCACCATTTCTCACCCTTCACCAACGTGCGCGGCGTGCACCGAATGATAACGGGCGTGACGTTCCGCTCGGCACGCACTGCAATATTAGCCGCGCCACGGCGCAGACGGATGACCCCATCCAGACGCGTTCGGGTGCCTTCCGGAAAAATGAGCACATTCAGCCCGGCGTCGAGCGCCGCAATGCACTGGGTGAAGACATCGGTACCGGCGCTGTTTCGAATGAAACCGGCCGCCACCAGCGGACGCGCGGTAAACCGGTTTTCGAACAGATGCTCGTCGACCACGCAGGTGCAGTTGCGAATGAACCCGAGCAAGAAGACGGTGTCGATCAGCGAGGGGTGGTTGGCCAGTACCAGAAGCCCTCGGCGATCGAGGCGCTCAAACTCGATCAGGTCATAGCGCAGCAGCCCCAGACCGCGCATCAGGCCCACAAATCGCCGAAACGTCCAGGAGATGGTCTCGCGGCACACCCGCGTGCGGGTCTCACCGTGGCGGACGACGACGCTGAGGACTGGAAAGACCACCAACCCCAGAACCAGTCCCGCCAGTC
The DNA here is from genome assembly GCA_017991005.1 of Gemmatimonadaceae bacterium. Lineage (GTDB taxonomy): Bacteria > Gemmatimonadota > Gemmatimonadetes > Gemmatimonadales > Gemmatimonadaceae > Gemmatimonas. Next base: position 5,897 of record JAGNMU010000140.1, read on the forward strand.
CAAAGACGAAGAAGCTGAATCCGGTGGCGAACACCCGCCACGCGTGATCCAGGTGCCTACGCATCGCGCAGCCACCGCCACAGCCGATGGTCACCGCCCTGCACAAACTCACGTTCGCGGCCGAGCAGAAACCGCAGCGCCCCCACCTGAGCGGACGGGAGTCGTTCGGCGGAGTGGCCGTCGTCGTCGCGCGTTTCCCATTCGAGCGTCACGGCATCCTCCGCGGCTGGCACCATCAGGCAGGCCCACGCCAAGGCGACAGGATCATGATCGACGAAGCCATCATAGATGGATGGCAACGGACAGTCGGCCACCACAAGCAGCACCGCGGACGCGCCGTCCGCCAGCAGTGTGCACGCCTCGACGATGCCGAACTCGGCCGACTCGTCCCCGGCGGCGATGGCGATGGCATTGGCGGTGTCTTTGCGCGCCATGGAAAACAGCCCCACGATCGCGTTGTGCACTGACAGCCCGAAGGATGTGGGCGAGAGATCCTGCGCGTTGGCCAGCAGCGTGAGCAAGTCCACCGACCGGTGTACCTCGCCGTAGCGCGAGCAGAACACCATCGGGACGTTGGTCAGGTCGCCCAGCACACGGTACGCGACATCGCAGGACAGGCGTCCTAGCCGGCCCGCATGGCGGCGCAGCATCGCCGGCATCTGCGACAGCGCCGGCTCACCTGTCTCGCCGATGGCGCGCTCGCCCCGAATCCACTCCTCCCACTGGTCGGCCGTGGCCACGTCGGGGGCCCACGCTTCGAGACGTGCGATGCTGAACTGGATTCGCTGCGAGGGGGCAGGGTGTGTCATGCAGACAGTGTAGGGGAGGGAAATTCAGCGCGCCACTTGGACGGCTACCGCTGTCCGCGCGGTCGATTGCGAAGCCGGACTCTGGATGATTTTTGCGGTATTCGTGTAGTTCGTACAAGAACCACAATGGTCAGGTGTATAGGAGATTCTACGCGTTTCTTGTCGTTCGTAAGCGAAGCATTCGCAATCCCGCCCGATGCCGCGTCGATGCGCCGATCGGCTCAACGCAGGCCGGGCTCGCAAAGTTCTGACAACGTCACGGACACCAAATTCTCGGTCTCCATGCGGCCCAGCAGCTGCCGAGTCAGCTCGAGCACGATCAGCGGGCGGTCGCCGGCGACGGGTGCATCGTGCATGACCAGAATGGCGCCGGCGACGATCGCCGGTTCCAGCCGGGCCATCGCTTCGGCCGTGGACGTGCGCGCCACGCCATCGCGGGCGGTGGCAGTCCACGCCACCAGCTCGAGTCCCGCCCGACGAACCCCCAGCGGCACCCGGGGCGACAAAAGACCAACCGGCGGGCGAAACCAGCGCGGCACGCGTCCGGCTGCGGCTTCGATCACCTGGTTGGTGCGATCGAGGTCGCGCGCCAGCGTGTCCGGCGACTGAAAGACCGTCAGGTACGAGTGCGACCAGGTGTGGTTGGCGAGTTCGTGCCCGCGTTTCGCGATCTCCGCCAGCAAGTCGGTATGCTGCGCGGCGCGGGCGCCAATCACGAAGAAGGTGGCCCGGTGTCCGCCCGCCTCGAGCAGATCGAGCAATGCGGGCGTCCATCGCGGATCAGGCCCGTCGTCAAAGGTGAGTGCGAGCTCCGGTCGAGCGGTGTGTACGCGAAGCAGCGGTTGCGCGAAGACGCCCGATTGCTGACGGCTGACGCCCATCGCAATGACGGCGGCCAGCGGCAACACGCCCATCGCGGCCTGGGGCCCGGACAGCACGCCCCTCACCGCCAGCAGCGCGACGGTGAGTGCGATCGCCAGCGTGAGCCACAGCAAGCGTTCGCCCAGACGGGATGGTCGGGACGGCAGATCCATGATGGGCGAATCTAGCGCCCGACATTGCGCGCCTGTTCCCGCTGCGCCGAGAGGGCGCGATGGATATTTTGACCATCCCGCTTCGCAGCACACATCCCACGACCCACGCGGTATTGTTTTTGGCTCAGTTTTCGCGATCTGTCGCGCCTGCCCGCCCGCGCGACGGCGTCAGATCGGTACACCCGTGGCGCGTGATGCCCCAGCTTCGGCGTCGGCTGGCGCTGGCGCTCGTGCTGGTGACGGCGTGCCGCGGCGCCGCCGCGGCGCCGCCCGTGCCGGACGATCGACCGTTGTTGGCGTTGTCGCCGGTCAGCTTTGCCGGCAGTCTGAGCGTCCAGCAGCGGGTGCACGTCGAGCGCGATGGTCGCATCGTCGATTTCGATGCCGTGCTCGAAGTGTCGCCGGATATGGTCACGCTGGTGGCGCTTGGGTTCGGGACGCGACTGTTCACGCTGCGGTACGACGGCACAAAGCTTGATGAAGCACGCAGTCCGATGCTTCCGCGCGACGTCCGCGGCAGCGATATCCTGTCGGACATGCAACTCTCGCTCTGGCCCGCCGACGCAGTCCGTGCCGCGTTGCCATCGGGGTGGTCGCTACGAGACGCGCCCAACGCCAGAACCCTGCTCAAGGGTGCGGACGAAATCACGAACATCACGTACGACACGATGCCGCGTTGGAAGGGCAAGGTCACGCTGCAGAATCATCAATTCGGATATCGTCTGGTGATTACCACGGTGCCGGAGAACAAGTGAAGGCCGCGTCCTACCTCAACGAGGTTGGTGTGGTGTGCGCCGTCGGTGCGTCCCGCGCGGACGTCGCGCGGCGCGTGTTCGCGGCGGACAGCGGGGTATTGCCCTCGGCGGTCTTTTCGCCGGGGCGGGAATTGCCCGTGGGCTTGGTCACCACCTCGCTGCCGTCGCTGGCCTCGCACCCCGTTGCCGTGCGCAGCCGCAACAACCAGCTGGCGCTGGCGGCTGCCAACCAGTTGCGCCCCGTCATCGAGGCCGCGATTGCGCGGTATGGCGCGTCGCGTGTGGCCGTGGTGGTCGGCACCAGCACCTCGGGCATCGGCGAGAGCGAAACGGCGATTCGTGAATACGTGGCGGCCGGAGCCCTGCCGCAGAGCTTCGCGCTCGCCCAGCAGGAGCTGGGGTCGGTGGCAGCGTTCTTGAGTCTCGAATTCGGCACCCGCGGGCCGGCGTACGTGCATTCGAGCGCCTGCGCGTCGGGCGCCAAAGCGATGGCCAGTGCGGCACGGCTGCTCGGCATGGGCCTCGCCGATGCGGTGATCACCGGCGGCGTGGATTCACTGTGCGCGTTCACCGTGGCCGGATTTTCGTCGCTCAATCTCGTGAGTGCCACGCGCTGCAATCCGTTTTCGGCCAACCGCGACGGGATCAACATCGGCGAAGCGGCGGCGCTGTTTCTCATGACGCGCGAGCCGGCTACGGTTCGGTTGTTGGGCTGGGGCGAGTCGTCGGACGGCCATCACTTTTCCGCGCCCGATCCCTCGGGCCGCGGTGCCACGCTGGCGATCGAGGCGGCGCTCGCGCGCGCCGATCGCACCGCCGGTGACGTGGAATATGTGAACCTGCACGCGACCGGCTCGAAGGCGAATGACGAGATGGAAGGCGCGGTGGTGCACACGATCTTCGGCGACGCCTGCGCCGTGAGTGGCACCAAGCCGCTTA
>JAGNMU010000619.1 GCA_017991005.1 Gemmatimonadaceae bacterium
GCGCCACAGGAACCGCCGGCGGACAGGCGGTGACGGTGACGCGTGACGCCATTTCCGCGTTCGACATCGTCGATGTGCGGTGGCACGCCACCACGCCGAGCGTGGCGACGGCCAACATGACGACGCTTGATATGCGGCGCATCTGTGTTACGCGCCGCTCATCGCGCGCTCGGCGGCGGCTTCGGCCAGTCGCGCATGCACAGATGCAGCGTCGATGCACGCCCGCGCCTCGGATGCGAGTCGCGCTCCTACGTCGCCGCTGGTGGCGTCGAGTGACGCGACATTGACGCGCACGTTGAGCGCCGCGCCCTTGCACGCCGCTTCGGCAATCAGCGCCGCGACCGCGCCATCGGTGGACGCATTGCTGTTGCCGCGTTCGGCGACGGTCGCCGCCAGCTCAGCGACGGCTGCGGCTGCTCGTGCCGTTTCAAGCGGCACTTCCGATGCACCAATGAGTGCCTGCTGAATCGCGGCGTTTCGTGCGGCTGCGGCGTCCTCGGGCTCGCGTGGCATCGCATAGGCCGCGCGCACTGTTTCGTACGAGTCGGCATCACGCTGCACGAGTTCGGCGAGCTGGCGACGCAGCGCACTGGCGCGGAGTGAGAGTTCCTTCATCTCCGATTCGACGGCGGCGTACTTCTTTTTGCCGATGGTGAGACCGGCCACCATTTGCGCGAGTGCGGCACCGAGTGCTCCGGCGTGTGCGGCCACACTGCCGCCGCCGGGGGTGGGCGTGGGGCCGGCCACACGCGACAGAAACGCGTCGACCGCTTCACCACCGGATACGATCTCGCGCACTTTGCGATCGAGCAGCATCGCGGGCGAATAGCCGCGCAACTGCACATGCCGTGCACCGGCTTCGAGCAGCACGCGCTCGGGCACCAGTCCCACCAGTTCACTCCACGTGGGCTGTACGCCGTGCGCGGCCGCTTCCGACTTGACGATTTCGAAGACGCGATGGAGCGGCGTTTTTTCGGTGTCGACCAGGTTCATCGACACCTGCGCTTGCCCATCCACTTCGAGACCGAGTCCCTTCACATACCGCAGTCCGCCTGAGGAGCCGCGAATCGCCTTGGCGATCTCCTTCGCCACCGGCAGGTTCTTCGCGTCGCCCAGATACACGTTGTACGCCACGAGAAACGGACGCGCGCCGATGGCCGTCGCGCCTGCCGTCGGATGTACGGCGGCCGCGCCGAAATCGGGGACACGTGCGGGATTGGTGGTGATGTCGGTGCGCAGCCCTTCAAATTCGCCGCGCCGCACATCCGCGAGGTTCTCGCGATCGGGGCGGGTGGCTGCGCGTTCGTACAGATACACGGGAATGCCCAGCTCGTTGGCGGCGCGTGCGCCGAGCTCGCGGGCGAGTGCGATGCAGTCGTCCATCGTGGTGCCATCGAGTGGCACGAACGGCACGACGTCGGTAGCGCCGATGCGCGGGTGCTCGCCCTGATGCGTCGTCAAGTCGATGCGGTCGCGTGCCACCGCCATGGCGGCAAAGGCGGCGGGCACGGCGGCATCGAGTGAGGCTACGAAGGTGATGACCGTGCGATTGTGCGACGGATCGCTGGACACGTCGAGCACGTGCGCACCGGGCGTGTTGGCGATGGCATCACGCAGCGCGTCGATGACGGCGGGATCACGGCCTTCAGAGAAATTCGGAACGCACTCGACGAGAGACATGGGGGCGGGGAAGCGAGCGGCGGGTGGGGATTTCGCGAACGCGACTATCGATGGGAGGTTAACGTGCGGCGCACGCGCCGTTAAGAGCCGCCCGTGGCGAGTGTCAGCTGTGCAAGCAGCCAGCCGTGCATGGCGGTACTGCCGACAACCAGGGGGCCATGTGCGATGGGCGCCTCGCGCCCGTCGAGGTCGGTGCAGATTCCCCCGGCCTCACGCACGATGAGCAGACCGGCGGCAATGTCCCATGGCGCCAACTTGAGCTCCCAGAATCCCTCGAAACGGCCGCAGGCAACATCGCACAGGTCGAGTGCGGCCGACCCCGCGCGGCGCATGCCGGCGACGATAGGCATCAGATGTCGGAGCTGCTTGAGGTACATGTCGGCGTGAGTCATGTCCTTGAACGGGAGGCCGGTGCCGATCAACGCGCGTTCCGGCTGGTCGTTGGCGGATACGTGAATTCGCTGGTCGTTGAAGTACGCGCCGCGACCCGCCACCGCCCAATAGACGCCGCCGCGTGCCACGTCGTGCACGACCCCAACCCGCGGCACACCGTTCATGGCGATGGCGATGGAGACGCAGTAGGCGGGAAATCCGTGCAGAAAGTTGGTGGTGCCATCGAGCGGGTCGACGATGGCCACGAGGCCGCGCGTGGCGTCGCCCTCCGGGCCGAGCTCTTCGCCGATGACACGCAATCCGGGAATGCGGGTGGTGAGTATCGATCGGATGCGTTCTTCGGCGCCGATATCCACCTCGCTCACGAAATCCGTCGCCGTCTTGGCCTCCCAGACGAGTGATGCACGTGTGGCGGCACGTCGGCGATGAACGCCGCGGCCACGGCGGCGGCGTCACGTGCGGCGGCGAGCCAGAGGTCGTCGGGGGAGTTGTCGGCGTCGGTCA
>JAGNMU010000141.1 GCA_017991005.1 Gemmatimonadaceae bacterium
GAGTTTCCTCCGCATCAAGGGCGCTCGCGACCTCACACGACGCGAACTGGCAAGACTGCGTGAGCTGGTGCGTTGGCGTGATTCCATTGCGGCCGAACTTGATCGCGCCACGTTCCGCGTGGCTGGAAATGAGGTACTGCTGGATCTGGCTCGGCAGGCGCCGACCTCGCGCGACGGACTTTTCTCGGTGAAAGGATTCCCGCGCGGCATGTCGGACAGTCGGGCGCAGGAAGCGCTGCAGGCGATCGTGCGCGGCAATGCCGTTGCCGATGCGGACCTGCCGAGATTCGCCAAGGCGGCGCGCTGGGATCGTGACCCCGAATTCGATGACCGGGTGTCGCGGCTCAAGACAGTACGTGATGCCATGGCGTCAGAGCTCGAGCTCGATCCCGGCGTGCTCTGTTCCCGTGATCGCATGGAGGCCGTCGCTCGGCGCAATCCCCGGCACATCGACGAGCTGGCCGAAGTCACGGAGCTCCGTCGCTGGCAGGCCGAGGTGCTTGGGCCCCGTTTTGTGAAAGCGCTGGCGGGTGCTGCAGCGCCGGTCGCCGCCAAGACCGTCTCACCGAAGAGCGCTGCGCCCGACGCCGTCGACGGTTCGCCGTACCGCGAATAGCGCGTTGCGGGTCCGCATGTCGCGTTGCCGCAACATCCGACGCAGGTGTGCCTCTGAGGCCACACCCAGTCCCGGTGTCAATCGGCCGAGTTGATCCCGACAAAAATCTCGTAGTTTATTCGTAAGTGCTTTATTAACAATTACTTGTAGTTCTGCCTCTCAATGTTGCATAGCCGATGCCAATTTTCGTCGGCGCGGCACGCAGGGTGCAATGGAGGGAGTCCGAGCGAGCGACGCAGCTCGAGGACTCGGATTCCCGTTTGGTACCCGCCGATGAGTCACGCGATGCCTTCGATGGTAGCACGCACACTGCCGACCCCCGTCGTACAGACGGCCGTCGTTCCGCGATTCCTTGCATTCGCGTCGATCGCCGCAGCGGCGGATCTGGTCACAAAGGGAATCGCCACGGCTTTCCTGGCGAATGACAAGGTCGTACCGCTGGCCGAGCGTTTCTTCCTGACGTTGGTCTACAATACCGGCAGTGCTGGCGGTGTCTCGATCGGTCCGTTCACGGGCTCGCTGAACGTGCTGGTGACCGTGATCGCCATCATCATGGTCGCGCGCATCGTGGCGCCGCTGGCCGCGGTCGACGCTCGGGCGACGCTGCCATTGGCGCTCGTGTCGGGTGGGGCGTTCGGCAACTTGGCCAGCATGTTGGTCGGACCACAGGGTGTCGCTGACTTCATCGCGGTGCAGCTCACTGGCACGACGACCATCGTGATGAACCTGGCAGACCTGCTGCTGTGGTCCGGCGCACTGCTTCTCGGGCCGGTCATCGTCACGCTGGTTCGCGCGATGCGCGCCGAGCGTCGTCTCGCCGCCTGAGTTGCCAGACGGGCAAGGGAAAGGCCGGGCGCTTCGTGAGAGAAGCGCCCGGCCTTTTTTGATTGCACACCGGCGTCAGAATCCCATGTACGCGCGCACGCGCGGCTCGATTCGCTCGGGCGTCCACGGCGGGGACCAGACAAGATTCATCTCAACCTGCCCGATGCCTGGAATCGTCTTGAGCTGCTCTTCGGCCTCACCCATGATTTCAGGACCGGAGGGGCACCCCGGTGAGGTCAGGCTCATGTCGATGCGGACATTTGGACCATCGACGTGAATGTCGTAGATGAGCCCGAGATCGACGATGTTGAGATTGAGCTCTGGATCTTTGACACGTCGAAGGACGAGTCGCGCCTGATCGGTCGTGATACCGGCAGCGCCGTCACCGGATGACGTGGCCACCTCGTTATCCGCGTCAGCCATCGCATCGCTCGTCGCGACCTCGGCCTCGAGGTCTTGTACATTCGTCATCGGGTCGTCCATGACTGGAAGATAGCCACGCACACGCGTCGCTGGTGCAACCGACCGCCTATCGTGCCGGTTTCTTGTTCGAAACCCGCTTGGTCGGTGTCTTGTTTCCAGTTGAGGTCGGTTTCTTGACCGTCGTGGACGCCGGTTTCACCGCTTTGGACTTTGATGACGTCTTGGCTGCGGTGGGCTTGGCGCTCGCCGGCGGGCGTTTGACGGCGCTGCCCTTCGCCGAGGAGCTCTTGGCGGCAGATCCCTTGCCTTTGGAGGCCGACGCCCGTCGGGCAGCAGCGGCCTTGGCGGCCGCCAGACGTCGGCGGGCCGCGACACTGCTGCGGGCACGACTGGAGCGCAGCGGACGATTCCAGTCGGCCGCCACGTCGGCGCGGAAACTCGCCGGCATCGCCAGCACTCCACCCGGATCATCCATCACGGCAAGAACAGCGGCATCCGCCAGATCGTTGCGAACGTCGGCAATCACCTTGCTTGGGCGGCGCGCCCGGGCCGCGTAGACGCGATTGGTGAGCAGGATGACAAACACCTGACGGTCGGGATCGATCCAGAGCGAGGTCCCGGTGAATCCGGTGTGACCGTAGGCGCGCTCGCTCAGGTGCTGTCCACATCCGGCGCCGCCATCACACGTGTCCCACCCCAAGGCGCGATGCCCTGCGGCGCGTTTGGTGAACAAGGCCACGGTGCTGTCGGCGACAATGCGAACGCCGTTATACGTCCCGCCGTCGAGCAGCATCTGGGCGAAGACCGAGAGGTCAGAGGCGGTGCTGAACAGACCGGCATGCCCCGCCACGCCACCCAGCGCCCAGGCGTTTTCATCGTGCACCTCGCCGCGCAACGGATAGCCGCGCGGTGGGGCAATTTCCGTAGGCGCCGTGCGCGCCACGTCTTCGAGCGGCAGACGGAAATGCGTATCCGTCATGCCCAGCTTCGAGAACACCTGGCGTTCGAGAAACACATCGAGTGTCTGCCCGCTGACCGCTTCCGCGACGAAGCCGAGAATGTCGGCGCCAAGATCGGAGTACTCGTAGCAGTTGCCGGGCGTGCACTGAATCGGCGAGGCCAGCACCGCCGCGCGCGCCTGGGCGGGCGTGCTGGCGATGCGCCACAGCTCACGACCCGCCGGCAGTCCTGCACGGTGCGTCAGCAGATGCCGCACCGTCACCTGATCGCGCAGACCGCCGGTGAAGTCGGGGAGATATCGAGAGACGGGCGCCTCGATGTCGATCCGTCCCTGGTCGTACAGCACCATGATGGCGGTGGTCGTGCCGATGACTTTGGTCAGCGAGGCGAGATCGTAAATGCTCTCCTGCACCGAGACGCGGCTCTTCCCGCTCCAGTCGAGCGATCCAAAGCCGCGCGACATCACCGCAAAGCCCTTTCGTCCCACTACGACCGAAGCGCCGGGATACCCGCCGGCATCAAGTCCGCGCTGCACCACGCGCTCGATCGTCCCCAGCCGCGCCGCGGACATGCCGACCGCCGCGGGCTCCCGCTCGGGGAGTCCGGCTGCAGCGGCACGAGCAGGTGTCGGGTCGCCAAGAGCGACCACTAGGGCAGCGAGAAGCAGCACGGGGCGCCGGGGAAAGGCGAGAGGATGGACGAGCCCGGGGTCGACACTCCACATGACAACAGGCCGTACGACAGAAAGACGTGTCGCACGCCCTGAGGACTCAGAGAGTCACCCATGGCATCTAAGGCGAACGGCGTCGTCCGTCAAGTAATCAAACCCTGTGGGGTCCGAGAGGTTGCGCGGGAATGTGATCTCCCGGCACTCCCCTCAAGGGATTCCACGATTTGGCGGGCCGAAGGCAACCATCTCCGGGTCGCACGGTGACAGATTCGGTGGAACCCATGGAAACCGACGCCGCTATCGTCCGCCGGGCGATCGAAGGCGACGAACGCGCCATGCGCCTGCTGTGGAATCAGCACGCGCCGCATGTCGACGCCGTCGTCCGACGACTCGCCGGAGATCCCGACCTTGCCGAGGATATCGCGCAGGATGTCTGGATCCAGATCTTTCGCGCCCTGCCATCATGGCGAGGGGACGCGAAGTTCAGCACATGGGTGCATCGCGTGGCCATCAACCGCACGTTGAACGCCCTGCGACGCACGCGGCGCCTGGCGGCGGTGGAAACGGAAATCGACGAAGATTCGGCCGTGGTGGAGCAGGAGAGCGAACGCAGTATGCTGGCACAGAGCATCGAAGCGGCGGCCAACAAACTCTCGCCGGGAGCGCGGACGGTGTTCCTGTTGCACGATGTCGAGGGGTACACGCACGAAGAGATCGCGAGCGAACTGGGGATCACCCCCGGGGGATCCAAATCGCAGCTGTTCAAGGCCCGCGCGAAGCTGCGCAAGTTGCTCGCACCGTTTGTGGAATCGACCGCGGCCACAGTGGTGGACCGCAGTCTGGAGCGTAGCTATGCTGGCGGATACGGTGGATATGCAGAACGATAAAAGCCATGTGAGTCCGGAACGCTTCGCCGCGTTCGATCATGATCGCCCGACGACTGATGAACTCGCGCACCTCGTCGGGTGCGCCATCTGTCGAGCGGAGCGGAACGCCTATCTCAACCTGCAGACCATGGCGTCGGCGCTGTCGGGGCCGACGGCTCCGGACGCGCCGCGCTTGACCGACTGGGAGCGGCTGGCCGGCGCGCTTCGTCGCGATGGCTTGCTGACGTCGCCGGTGGAGCCCGCGCCGGACGATGTGCCACTGGTCGTGCCGCTCGCGGCGCGGTCGGCCGAGCGGATGGTTGTCGAGACGCCGGCGGCTCGCGTGACACCGGCGTTCCGCGGCACGCCCGTGTGGCTGCGGATCGCCGCAGCGGTGCTGTTGACCGCCGGTGGCACCGTCTTCGGACGCCTGACCGCCGGTGGGTCACTCCTGCCATTGGGGACGGCCACATCGGGAAGTTCGGCGGGAGACCCGGCGGCCTCGGCACTCGCGTCGATCGAAGGAACGTCATTCAGTTCCGTGCAACAGGCGTCGGAGCTGCTCTATCGCGCGCAACACGATTACGAGCGGGCCTCCTTGTGGCTCGCGGCCAACGACACGTCGGTCCACGACAGCGATGTGTACCGCGCGCGGCTGGCCGCACTCGATCAGATGATGGCGGCATCACGCGCTGCGCTGCGGGAGGCGCCGCAGGACCCGGTACTCAATCGGTATTTCCTCGCCGCCTACACCGCGCGCGAAGCCACGCTGCAAGCGCTTGGTGGCACACTGCCGGTGGACAAGACGTTGGAGCGTTACTGAGATGTCCAGCCTCACAGGTTTTCCGTCGCACGTGGGTCGCGTGTTCCGCAACAACACGCAGCCGACAGCAGTCGCGCCAACGCCCATCATGCCGGGAGCAGTGACGGTGGCGGTGTTGGCACTGGCGTTGGTGCCAGTGTTTCCGCTGGAGGCGCAAGGCACGCGCACCACGACACGCGTGCAGGTTTCGCGGCCCGCGTTGACCGGCGCGTGCGCCGCCTTCACCAGCGGGCCGTCGGCGCTGGCCGATTCGCCAGAAGGACTCGCCATCCTGCGCTTCAAGCGAGAACTCGAGGGCATTGCTACCGTCATCGAACAACACGGCGCCACCGTCGATGTCATGGATGCGCGTCGCATGATCGAGATGCAACGCGGTGTGGACTCGCTGATGCAAGTGTTCGTGCGGTATCGCACGGCTGACGGATCGCTCGGCAATACCATCACGCTGCGCCGCTCAGACTCGGCGATGGTCGTCAACGGGCGGTTGCTCGACAGCCCGGCCCTGTTCGCGACATTCGACAGCACCATGCGGCGCGCACGTCCGGAAATCGAGGTGCAACTGCGTGCCATCGGACCGCAGGTCGCCGCACTGGCATCGGCGGGCGCACGCGTCGTCAACAAGGCCTCGCAAGCCGGCTACATGGGCGTGAATCTCTCCGGGTCGCAGATTCGCATTGTCAGCGACAGCGGCAGCTTCACGGCGCATTGCGATTATCCGATGATCGAGGCGGTGGATGTGGGTTCGCCCGCGCGGCGAGCCGGATTGGCCGCGGGAGACACCATCACCGCGTATAACGGTCGCGACGTGGTTGCACAGGCGGTCAATTATCCGCAGCTGCTGGTGCCGGGCAAAGTGGTGCGCGTCAAAGTGCGCCGGGATGGCCGGATGCGCGATGTCGCGGTCACCGTCTCGGAACGTCCGGCCGAATTGGCGGAGAACGTGGTTCGCATGACCGCCGTGCCGTTCGGAACGGTGACGCCGGGGCGGCCGCTGGCGCCGCGCAGCGGCGTCATGACGCGTGCCCCGGTTGCCACGTCCGGGCCGGCGATGGGGTTTGCTGTCGGCAACGGTGGGATGCTGACCATGCTGGGCGCGCAGTTCACCGCGGTCGACGACGACTTTGCACAGACGCTCGGTATCGAGCCTGGCGTTCTCGTCATGCGCGTGCAGTCGGGTTCACCGGCTGCGGAATCGGGACTGCGCGCCGGGGAAGTCATTCGGGCGGTCAATGGTGTCCCGCTGCGCGATCTCACGCTGCTGCAGCGGATGACCGGTCAGCCCGGCGTACGTGAGGTGCGTCTCACGGTTTCCACCCGCGATGCCGCGCCGCGCGTCGTGCTGCTGAAGTGGTGATCCGTGCGCGAGGCATCGCACGCGATGCGTCGCGCGCGGTGCGTCGCGTGCCGCCTAACGCAGCAGGCCGGCCGGGACGCTGTACAGCAGTTTGATCGTCGCGCGATCCGGTTCTGTGAGATCGCGTACGCGAATGCGCGCGGACATGATATGGTCAGGCGCTGCCGAGTGATCGAGGCCCAACAGATGGCCCACCTCGTGCAACGCAATCGCGCGCATCTGGGGTGGTGACACGGTGCCGCCACCGGGGTGCGCCAGTCCGAGCGTGATATTGCTGGATACCAGCCACCACGCACTGTCGCGGCTCCAGACGGTCTTGCCGCTGATGCCGTTGGCGAAGCGTTCCGTGAAACGCACGTGCACATCGGCCGTTGCCGAATCCACCACGTAGATGAAGTGCACCGGAATGCCGGTGAGCGTCCACGTTTCAAATGCATCGCGAACCGCAATGACAAAATCGGGATTCCACCCGGGCATCTGTTCGTCTTCCGCGATCCAGACCCGCAGCGGCCGTGTGCGGCGATCGGGCCACCGGATGAGCGCGGAGTCACGCGCGGTCACCAGTTCGTCGATGTACGTGCCCGCCGCACCATCCGCGATGCGGCGGCGCATTTCGGCCGGCTCCATCTCGGGCGCATCGAACTCCAGCGACTCACTGATCCGCATTTCCGGTTCGGCGGTGCCAAAGGTCACTGCTGGCGATGCCGCACTGTCGCTGCGTGCGCTGTCGGACGCCGAGGCGATGCGCTCGCCGATGGCACCCGCCGCCACGTGCAACGCGGTCGCGCGTCGCACGCCGATTGCCTGACCGGTGATGAAGCAGGCGAGTCCGACGACACAGATTGCAAGGGCAGCTTCTGCAGTCTTCATGCGGCGGTAGCGATCCCGGCAAGGCGTCAGACGACAAGGCGCGGCGCGCGCGAGCAACCCGAGCGGCGCGCGCACCAGTGCCATGACGACGAGTGCCCGCGCCGACACGTCACGACGGGTCCGGCACCACCCGTGTCTTCCGCACCGGACGTTTGGTCCGCACTCTTCACCATGGACGCAGACGTGATTGTCGTGGGCGCCGGCCTGGCCGGTCTCGTTGCCACCGCGGAACTCGCCGATGCGGGACGCCGCGTCATCCTGCTCGACCAGGAGCCCGAGCAGAATCTCGGTGGACAGGCCTTCTGGTCATTTGGCGGGCTCTTTTTTGTGGATTCGCCGGAACAGCGGCGCATGCGCATTCGCGATTCGTTCGATCTCGCCTGGCAGGATTGGCTGGGGACGGCGGGTTTCGATCGCGCCGAAGACGCGTGGCCGACACGTTGGGCGGAAGCGTATGTGCGCTTCGCCGCCGGCGAAAAGCGCGCGTGGTTGCACGCGCAGGGCGTGCGGTTTTTTCCAGTGGTCGGGTGGGCGGAACGCGGCGGATACGGTGCGATTGGCCATGGCAATTCCGTACCACGTTTTCACGTCACGTGGGGCACGGGACCCGGTCTCCTCGCGCCGTTCATTCGGCGTGTGCGTGCCGCCGCAGATCGCGGGTTGGTGACACTCCGTTTCCGCCATCGCGTGACAGGATTGTCGCAACAGGGCGGGGTGATCACGGGCGTCGACGGGGAGCTCCTCGAGGCAAGCGATGTGGAGCGCAGTGCGCCGAGTTCACGCACGGTCGTGGGTGCGTTTTCTCTGACGGCGCAGGCGGTGATTGTCACGTCCGGCGGAATCGGGGGCAATCATGACCTTGTTCGGAAGAACTGGCCCGCGCGACTTGGCGCCGCCCCCACTCACATGTTGTCGGGCGTGCCGGATCATGTCGACGGTCGCATGATCGGCGTAACGGAGGCGGCCGGTGGCCATGTGATCAATCGTGATCGCATGTGGCACTACGTCGAGGGCATCACCAACTATGCACCCGTCTGGAGCCGGCATGGTATTCGGATTCTGCCCGGGCCGTCGTCGTTATGGTTTGATGCCGTTGGCCGCCGACTGCCGGTCCCGCTCTTTCCCGGCTTCGATACACTGGGGACTCTCGCGCATCTGCGCAGCACGGGACACGATCACAGTTGGTTCGTGCTCTCGACCAGCATCGTGAAGAAAGAGTTTGCACTGTCCGGCTCAGAGCAAAACCCCGATCTGACCGGCAAGAGTGTGCGCGGCGTACTCGGGCGCGCCGGTGGTGCGGTGCCGGCGCCCGTTCAGCGATTCATCGATCAGGGCGTCGACTTTGTCACAGCGCCCGACGTGCCCACGCTGGTGGCGCGCATGAATGCACTCACGCCGGTGCCGTTGCTCGATGCGGCGCACATTGAACGCGAGGTACGCGCGCGGGATCGCGAGATCGACAACCCGTTCACGAAAGATCTGCAGATCACCGCGTTGCGCGGCGCTCGGCAGTATCTGGGCGACAAACTCATTCGCGTCGCCCCGCCGCATAAATTGCTCGATCCCGACGCGGGTCCGCTGATTGCTGTGCGATTGCACGTCCTGACGCGGAAGACACTGGGTGGTTTGGAAACCGATCTCGACGCGCGAGTCTTGCGCGAGGATGGCACACCACTGCCAGGTGTCTACGCCGCAGGCGAGGCCGCCGGATTTGGCGGCGGCGGCGTGCATGGCTATCGCTCGCTCGAAGGCACGTTCCTTGGCGGGTGCATATTTTCCGGGCGCACGGCGGGGCGCGCGGCTGCGGCGGCGGTGCGCTAGCGCGGTATCGGCAGCGTCACCACGGGACCACGCGATCCGCGAGCGTCCCGGTGGTGATCAACTCGTGCAGTTCCTCGCCCAACCGCGCCGACGCGTCGAGTACGGCCTGCCACCGACGCTCGCGCTCAGCGCGCGGAAACGCAGAGAAGTCGCGGCGATCGGGGATCTTGCCG
>JAGNMU010000142.1 GCA_017991005.1 Gemmatimonadaceae bacterium
CTGCAGGATCATGGTGCGCAGCCGCTTCCGCGCGCTGTCGAGCACCGCGTGCTCATTTGGCGCGAGTTGATGCCGGAGCATCGCCAGTCCGAGTTCGAGCGCGCACAGCTCGGAGACGGTCAGCCGCATCGGCCGCAGAAAATGATTCGACACCACCGACACCCGGTCACTCTCGAGATACAACTGGACCCCTTCCACATGCCCTGCCGGTGCAGCAAAACGCTGGACGAGTGAATCGAGGTCGCGTGTGATGGTGGCGGCGTCGGTGCCGGTTTGCTGTGCCACCTCGATCAGGGAGTGTTCGGAACCGTCGGCGAGGCGGGGAATGACCTGCAGGATTCGCTGTAGCTGCGCCGCGGCCCCCTTGGGCTGCCAGTGTGTGGAGCCGCTGTTCATCGGTATCGGGACCGGCGCCTGCACCGACGCCGGATCAAACGTCACCGCGTCGTGCTGATACAAGGCTCGCGTCGCAGCGACTTCGTTCTCAAAGCGCTCCACGACGGACGCGGGCGACACGACGCGCATCTCACCGAGCAACGAGAGTGCCCATCGGACGAATGGATCCACCCGTCGCACGTCAAATGTGCGCTGGCGCGCGTTCCCGTCGACCGGCTTGCCCAGCTGTGCGGCAGCGAGTGTCGCGCCGGACTCGCCCGAGAATTCGACGGTCACCGCAATCACGTCTTCGTCGCCCAGCTCCCACGCCTGCCGGGAATCCGCATGGGTCCGCAGCCGGAAGGATGCGGGGACGTCGAAATCGGCGCTCAGCGCATTCTTCGTGTTGACCGCAACGCGTGTGATGCGATTCAGTCGAAAGTTGCGCACCTCCGCAATGGTCGTATCGCGGGCGGCGAGATACCAATGGCCGTGCAGAAAAAAGAGCCCGTACGGTTCCACCTCGCGGGTGGCCACGGCGTCGTCGCTGAAGGTGTGATAGTGAAAGGTCACCCGCTTTCTCGCACGCAGCGCCTGGCCGAGCAACTCGAACGTTTCGGTGGACGCGCGGGCGCGCGGCATGAGCACGATCGGCGTGCCGTCGGCGGCTGCAGGTTCGGTCCGCGCCGACATCGCCGTGGCATCCACCGGGAGATCGACGGCGAGTTTGCGCAGCGCGCTGGACGCGTCGGCCGCCAACAGTGGATCGCCAAGACGGCGGACCAGCACGGCGGCGTCGACCACCGCCGTCAATTCATCGGGTTCGAAGCTGAGTGTGGCGAGTTTTCGATACCCGAACTTGTCGACTTTCTTGACGGCTGCCGTGGCGGCACCGGGAAGCGCGAGACAGAGATAGGGCAGGTAGAAATTCTCACGCACCAGCCGGTATGCGCCGCCCGGATTGCCGTCGTCGTCGGCCAGTGCTTCGAGCGGGACCCCGAACGTTTTGAGCTCCTGCTTATCTCGCTCAAAGGTGCGTTTGAGCGACTCTTCAAGCGTTTTCTTCTGCGCCGGTGACGCCGAGGCGATTTCTGCCCGTTTGAGCGCGTACTCCGGCACGGCCGCTGCCAGTTCATCGAAGGTGGCGGGCGAGCTGCGCGCGAGCAGCGCCCCGAGCAGATCGATCCACCGCTGGAATTTTTCCTGACTTGGCATGGCACGCGACCGGCAAGGAATGGCCATCACATAGAGTCCCCAGGTGGACAATACGCGATGTTTGCCCGTTCGGCGAAACGGGTCCTTCAATTGATTCAATTTCAATCGGTTGTATTGAATCAATGCCCCCGCAACGGGAGCACTTGCATACTCGCCGGAGGCTCTGACAACGAGCGATCAGCCGGCGTGTCCACGCTAGTAAACAGGCGTCACCGAAGTGTCATTCGGCAGAATGACAGGGACGAAGTGCGATCAAGGCCGATCACAACACCCACGGCGGGCTATTGATCGACCGTAGCCCGCGGGTCGGGTTGCATCGCGCCCGCGACATTGCCTTCCGGGTCGCGGAACCAGAGCAGGTGGCCCACCGTCGGGATGGTCGCGCGCGGCATGATGATGGTCCCGCCGTTGGCGATGATCGCGGCTTCCGCCGCAAGAATGTCCGGCACCGCGATGGTGCACTCGAATCCGTTGATGCGCTCGCCGGGAACGAGCTCACGGCGCTGTTGCAGGGATCCGAAAATCGCCGGGGTATCGGCCGATCCCGTTTCAATCATGTAGAAACCCGGCGGGCCCCAAGCCGCAAACCGCCACCCGAACACACCCTCGTAAAAGCGGCGCGCACGAGAGAGGTCGTCGGCGTTGACGGCGAAATGACGGACGGGAGACTGGGGCGGACGCGATGGCGACATGGACGACCTCGGGGTGAGAGACGGCCCCAACGTACAGATGGCCGATGGGCCCTGCTATCGCCAGATTGCCAACTTATGTCGAAAAGCCGCCAACCCGTCGAGACCCGGAACCCGCATCTGCGCACTGCCGCGGTGGGCTTCAGTTCAGGGTATCGGTGGCGCGGTCACCGAAGCCGGTGGGGTCAGCTCATTTCGGTCTCGCGGGGCATGATGTCGGTGGAAACGGACGAGGGGGTGTGGATCGTACCGACCGCACAGGCCTTGTGGCTCCCGCCTGGCGAATCGCACACCGTGGTGATGTCCGGACAGGGGACACTCCGGCGCGTCTACCTGCGCGGCGCACCCTGTGCGCGGCTGCGGCACCGCACACGGGTCCTCATGATCTCGGCGCTGTTGCGGGCGTTGTTGCAGCGCGTGATGGAGATGGGAACACTCGACGCGCGTCGCGTCCACGAGGCGCGGCTGCTCGACCTGCTGATCGACGAAATCGCAAGCGCGCGCGCCGGTGTGATCGACCTGCCGTTGCCGAGAGATGCACGCGCGCTGCGCGCGGCAGAGTTCGTCCGCGGCGATCCGGCAGGTGCGCGCACAATTGGCGTGGTGGCGCAGGCGTCCGGCGCCAGCGCGCGCACACTGGAACGCCTGTTTGTCCGCGAGACGGGAATGGCGTTTGGCGCGTGGCGCCAGCGCGCCCGGTTGCTGCATTCGCTGGCGTTGCTCAGCGACGGCGACAGCGTGACGCATGCGGCGCTCACGGTTGGCTACGCGAGCACGAGCGCCTACGTCGCCGCTTTCAAGTCCGTGCTGGGCATGACACCCGGGGCGTACCGTCAGTCTCGCTGAACAGGCGCCAACCCCCGAAGGATCGCGTCGCGTTCGGGCGACGCCGGGTATCCGCGCACGCCGGCCACCACACCAGACACATCGAGTGCACATCCCTGCGAGTGCAGCCACTGTACCGTCGGCACATATCGATCGACCTGGTGGTACGCGAGCGTCCTTCCCAGTGCACCGGGTGCACCGGGCTCCGGTGCGGAGAACTTGGCGGCCGCTTGCGCAAGAAACACGTTCACGCCCGCGCAGACGGCCGGAGTGGCGGCGATGGACAGGTGCGGGAGTTCGTAGATCACGTTCCACGCGCGTTTCGCCAGCAGCTGCTCGACGTCCGCCTGTCGCGTCGACACCGTGCGAATTCCGCGCATCGCCGCCGCGCGCACGGCGCTGTCGCCGTCGAGAAACTCCATCCACTCCCACAGCGGCGATGCTGGTGTGAGTTGCGAGAGCCGCTGTTCTTGCGACGCCCGCGTGCTCGCGGCATCGGCGGATCGCGCGGAGTCCATCGCGGCCACCATGCGTGCCGAGTGCCTCGCACGGTCGACGGATTGTGCACGGTACAGCGGCCACGGCGCCACCGTCAGCACGCCCAGTACGCCGGTCACGATGGTGGCCGCGAGTGTCGGCGGCAGCGCCGCCTGTGCGGCGGGGATTACAGCCCACGCCGCGTACCCAAGCATGATGAGTGGGGCCACGACGGGAATCGCGAGCGGCCACGTGCGGACCGCGCCTGCCGGGCCCACACTGACGAGAAGGGCGACAAAGGCCGCTGCGCCCGATGCGGGGACCAGGAGCAGCAACAGGGAACGCGCCCATGACGGCTGTGGACCGCCCCGGTGCACGACGATCAACAGCAACGCCAATGTGAGCCAGAGCGCAATGACCAGCAGGCCGCCCACGCCCTGCGACAGACCGCGTCCGGCCGTGTCGCTGCGGGTGATGTCCACGACAGCGGCCACCAGCACCAGCCAGACGAGCACGGAAAGCGCGGCGCTTGCGCCGCCGACCACCATCAACGTTCTCGACATGCTATCATCGTCCGCCCGGAGACACCCGCCCGTCCTGCCCGTGCCGAATTAACAGTAGTTTTCGTCGCTGCAGAAGACGCACGTGTCCGCCCTCCTTCCTTTCTTGCATGAACGCTCCACTGCTCGCCGGCGTCCCACGCCTGACGGTTGACGATGCCGCAGCACTTGCGCGGCAGTTTTGGGGATTGGATGCCCAGGTGCGTGCGCTGGCCAGCGAGCGCGATCAGAACTTCATGCTGACCGCGGCGGAGGGTCGCCGGTATGTCCTCAAGGTCGCGAATTCGAGCGTTGATCGCGCGCTGCTGGACGCCGAACATCTGGTGATGTGGCGGGCGTCGGCCACGGGTGTCTGTCCCGACGTGGTCGCCGACGCGGACGGTCGCGTGGTGGTACAACACGGTGAACACTACATCCGCCTGATCACCGCGCTCGACGGACAGACGCTCGGCAGTACGCCCTTTGTCTCGGGCGCGCTGCGCCGGGATATCGGCCGCGCCGTCGGCGCGCTCGATCGGGCACTCGAGGGGCTCGATCATCCCTCGTTTCATCGCAATTTCCACTGGGATCTTGCACAGGCCCTCGATGTCGTCGAGGCCCACGCGTCGCTGATCGCGGATGATGCGCTGCGCGCTCAGGTGTTGCAGTGCGCCGCCTATCATCGCACGCATGTCGCTCCGCAGCTGGCCGATTTCCGGCGCAGTGTCATTCATGCCGACGTGAACGACTACAACGTGCTGGTGGACCCGGCACGTCAGACACTCACGGGCATCGTGGATTTTGGCGATGCCATGTACACGCACACCGTGAACGACGTGGCCATCGCGATGGCGTACATCGCGCTCGGCGCCGACGATCCGTTGGCTGCGGCCGCCGATGTGGCGGCCGGATACCACGCCGTCATGCCGCTCACCACGGATGAAATCGCGGCGCTCTTCAGTCTCATGCGCATGCGTCTTGCGGTGAGTGCGTGTCTGGCGGCCCGGCAGCAGGCCGAGCGCCCCGATCTCGCGTACTTGGGCATCAGCCAGGGACCGATCAGCCGGACGTTACCGCTGCTGACGGCGATCCACCCGCGGTTTGCCCACTATACCCTGCGTGCCGCGTGCGGGTTGCCGGCCGTTCCACATGCGCCGCGGGTCGAGCGATGGTTGTCCACGCATGCGCCGACCTTTGCACCGCTGGTCGGGCACGATCTCCGGTCGGCACGCGTCGCTCCCATCAGCCTCGGCGTCGGGAGCGTGCTGCTCTCGAGTAATCCGGCGGAGAACACGGCGGCAGCCGTGGACGCCCGTGTGAGTCGCGTGATTTCGGAGCAGCAGGCCGTGCTCGGTGCCGGCGGATACGACGAGGCGCGCGTGATGTATGAGTTCGCCAGCGAATCGGGTGCGGCCGACTCGATCACCACGGAGCGGCGCACGATTCACATGGGGCTCGATCTGTCGATGCCTGCGGGGACGCCGCTGTTCGCTCCGTTCCCAGGCGAGGTGCACAGCTTCGAGTTCGCCGACCAGCATCATGACTATGGCCCGCTGATTGTGCTGCGGCATCACCTCGCGGACGATGGTGCAGGAGCCGCCGAGTTCTTTTCGCTGTACGGGCACCTCTCCGTCGATTCGCTGGACGGGCTGTATGTCGGTCAGCCTATCGCCCAAGGCGCGGAGTTCGCGCGCATCGGCAGTGCGCCAACGAACGGCGACTGGTGGGCGCATGTGCATGTGCAACTCGTGACGGACATGCTGGATGTGCGCTGCAACATCGATGGGGCCGTGCGGCCCAGCCAGCGCGACGTGTGGCGCAGTCTCTGCCCCGATCCCAATCTGATGCTTGGCATTCCGGCCGACCGCCTGCCTGTGCATCGCTCGGCGTCCGACGTGGCGTCGCGGCGGGCTGCACATCTCGGCCGCAACCTGAGCGTGTCGTACGGGTCGTCGCCGTTGCACATCGAGCGCGGCTGGAAACAGTATCTCTACGATGACACCGGGCGCCGCTATCTCGATGCGTACAACAACGTGGCGCACGTCGGGCACGCACATCCGCGCGTGGTGCGCGCGGTCAGCGAGCAGCTGGCGGTGCTCAACACCAACACGCGGTATTTGCAGGATCAACTGATCGAGTACGCCAACGACCTGACGGCGCTCTTTCCCCAATCGCTGTCGGTGTGCTACTTCACGGCATCCGGCAGCGAGGCCAATGAACTGGCCCTGCGGCTCGCGCGCGCCTACACGGGCCAGCGCGATCTGATCGTGATGGACTCGGCGTATCATGGCCACACCACGACACTGATCGACATCAGCCCGTACAAACACGCCGGTCCGGGAG
This sequence comes from Gemmatimonadaceae bacterium, assembly GCA_017991005.1. Taxonomy (GTDB): domain Bacteria; phylum Gemmatimonadota; class Gemmatimonadetes; order Gemmatimonadales; family Gemmatimonadaceae; genus Gemmatimonas. The sequence continues at coordinate 6,464 of JAGNMU010000142.1, forward strand.
GGCAGGGTGCACCTGATTGGGTGCACCCGTCGCCCATTCCCGATGTCTATCGCTGTCGTGATGTGGTGGGCGCGCCGGGGGCATGGTTTGCCGCGCAGGTCGGCGCGGCGATCGCGCGCATCGATGCCATGGGGAGGGGGCTCTGCGGATACATCGCGGAAACCTGTCCGAGTGTGGGGGGGCAGATCATGCTTCCCGAGGGATTTCTGGCGGATGTGTACGCGCGCGTGCGTGCTGCCGGCGGCATCTGCATCGCCGACGAAGTACAAACTGGGTTTGGCCGGCTCGGCTCGCACTTCTGGGCGTTCGAACAGCATGATGTCGTGCCTGATATCGTCGTGCTGGGGAAGCCGATCGCCAACGGATATCCGATGGGGGCGGTGGTCACCACACGCGCGATTGCCGATGCCTTCGACAACGGCATGGAGTTTTTCAGCACATTTGGCGGCAGCACGGCCGCGTGCGTCGCCGCGCGCGCCACGTTGCAGGTGACGCGCGAGGAACAGTTGCAGGCGAATGCCCAACGCGTTGGCGAACGACTGCTCGAGGGGCTGCGCCCACTGGTCAGGAGTTGTGAACTGGTGGGGGATGTCCGCGGCTCAGGGTTGTTTCTGGGCGTCGAGCTCGTGCGGGATCGCGAAACGCGTGCCCCCGACGCCGACGCGGCGACGTGGGTCGTCAATCGCATGCGCGCCCTGGGTGTGTTGGCCGGGACTGACGGACCCTTTCACAACGTCATCAAGCTGCGCGGGCCGATGCCGACCACGCTGCTCAACGCCGACCAGATCGTGTCGGTGCTGCACCGGGCCCTGCGCGAATACATCAACAGCGCGTGACGTCGTCTGCCACGACCGTGACGCGGCGCACTGTTCCATGTGGCGAGGTCTTCGCATGTTGCGGTCTGAAGTCGCAGCGGTTGGCCGCTGATGGCAACAGCTTGCCGTGCGCTCGCTGGCGCGACGGTCGGCGAATTTCACGACCCCAATGACGGAGTTCCGATGGCTCAGGCACAATTCGACGTCGTGTCGTACAACTACTACGCGTGGTCGTCACGCGCACGCGGCAAGGTCAACCTCAACTTGCAGGGCGCCGGTGGCGAGACGTGCGCCGTGTGGTTCGTTGAAAATCCTGACGACGCCTTGCCTGCCGCCACCATGGTGGCGCCGAACTACTACTCATTCTACTACCATCTGCATCAATTGCCGCAGCTCATCGACATGCTGCGAAACGAGAGCCCCGTCACCGTGATGTTCAACGACGACAACGGGTGGCCAAACTCGCGGATCTCCACCGCCAACGAACCGGTGGGCGAGGGTGAGCTGTCCTGACGGCTGACTCGTGACGGCGGGCGACAGTGGTGCGGACCGGGCCCGCGCCACTGCGCGCCCCATCGTCTCCGGTTACGCCGCCGCTGTCTTCACGCGCGGTGCGTACTGTTCGAGATCGCGGCCCAGCAGCAGCGTGAGCAGCACCATGACGGCGCTGATGAAGAATGGGCTGGGCTTGCCGAGCATACTGTCAAACGCGGCGCCAAGCACCACCGGGAAAGCGATGCGCGTAATGCCGCCGTACGTCTGCTGCACGCCCATGTAGAGACCGCGTTCGCTGCTGCTCGCCACACGGCTCAGCATCGCGGTGACGCATGGGAAGGTGAACGCTGTGCCCAGCGGCAGAAGCGTCACCGCGATCACGAGTGTGACGTAGTCGTGCGACAACGCCATGCCCACCAGGCCGCCAGCCAGCAGCAGCAGCCCCCAGCGCGACAGCTTCGGTTCGCCAAAGTGATCGACGACTCGGCCGAGAAACAGCGCGCGAACGATGACACTGAGCGTACCCAGATACATGAAGAAGAAGCCAATGGTCTTCTCCGTCACGCCGAAACGGTAGGCGAGAAACAGCGCGAGAATGGATGTGGTGCCTTGGAATGCGCCGATGGCGATCGCGTAGATCAAAATCAACCGCGACGCCGGTTCGCTTGGATGACTCACCACGCGCCACACCGCTTCGCGGCTGCCTTTCCGCTTTTCCGGCACGGCGCCGTCGGCCGTCGCCGCGCGCGGCTTGCGTACTTCGGTCAGATAGCGTGAGGCGAAGATGACATTCACCACACACAGGCCGGCGGCCACCAATCCGGGGGTATGCGGTCCCCACACGCTCACCGCAGATCCGATTGCCGGTCCGATGGCCACCCCGGCGTTCGTGGCGGCGCTCAGCCATCCCAGTGATTTCGCGCGATCTTCCGGTTTGGTGGCATCGGCGACGTACGCCTGAATCACACTCACGGTGCCGCCGCCGGCACCTTGCACGATGCGTGACAGAAACAGCAGCCACAAACTGTCGGCATAGGCGAATACGACATACGCGATCGCACTGGCCGCGAGCCCCACCATCAACGCCGGCCGACGGCCATGTTTGTCGCTGAATCGGCCCCACAGCGGCGCACTGACCAACTGGGCGAGACTGAACGCACTCACCAGCAAGCCAACCACCAGTCCGCCACCGCCCAGCGACTTCGCATAGAACGGCAGCAGCGGCAGGATCATCAACAGGCCCAGCATGTCGATGAACGCCGTGATCATCAGCACCACCAATTTGCCAAACGCACTTTTTTCCGGCTCGATGGCCGGGATCTCGCCGGTGCGTTCGACGATGGGATCGCTCACTCCGTCTTCCCCAGCGCCGCGGGAGCCACACTGCGGCCAACCACACCGGCGAGCGCGACGATCGTCAGCACGTACGGAATCATCTCGACGAACTGACTGGGAACGAGCTGTGCACCCTGCAATTGAATCTGCAGTGTTTCCGCACCAGCAAAGAGCCGACAGGCCACGGCAACGCGCATCGGCCCCCATCGGCCGAAGATCACCGCCGCGAGCGCGATAAAGCCGCGTCCGGCGGTCATGCCATCCGTGAACCGATGCTGGCTGAGCGCAAGG
>JAGNMU010000620.1 GCA_017991005.1 Gemmatimonadaceae bacterium
GATTTTTTGCGCCGAACCGCTCCTTGAGATGGCGCGCCCAGATGCGTCGTGCCGCCCGCAACTTGGCGATCTCCTCGAAGAAGTCGTTGTGGATGTCCCAGAAGAACGAGAGGCGCGGGGCAAACTCGTCCACGTCCAATCCACGCGCCACACCCCGTTCGACGTAGGTGAAGCCATCGGCCAAGGTGAACGCCAGTTCCTGCGCCGCCGTCGAGCCGGCCTCGCGAATGTGATAGCCGGAGATCGAGATGGTATTCCAGTTAGGTGCGTGCTGCGCGCACCACTCGAATCCGTCGACGATCAGTCGCAGCGCCGGCTCAATCGGGAAGCACCAGGCGTGCTGCGCCATGTACTCCTTGAGGATGTCGTTTTGCACCGTGCCTTGCAGCTTGGATGCGTCGACGCCCTGCTTTTCGGCGGCCGCGATGTAGAAGCACAACAGAATGATCGCCGGACCATTGATGGTCATCGACGTGGACACCTTGTCGAGTGGAATACCCTCGAACAGGGTTTCCATGTCGGCCAGCGACGAGATGGCTACGCCGCACTTGCCCACCTCACCCTCGGAACGCACATGGTCCGAGTCGTAGCCCATGAGTGTGGGAAAATCGAACGCCACCGACAGCCCGGTTTGCCCCTGCGACAGCAGGAACTTGTAGCGCTGATTGGTTTCGCGCGCCGTGCCGAATCCAGCGAACTGCCGCATCGTCCACAACTTGCCGCGGTATCCGGTGGGATGAATGCCGCGCGTGAACGGGTAGTCCCCGGGAACCTCGAATGCCGTGCCTGCCGTGTCCGCGAGGTCGAGCGCCGTGTACAACGGCGGCACTTCGTTCGCGGAATTCGTGAAGGCGATATCCCGCTTGCGGCCGGTGCTGAACTGCGACTGCCAGCGCGCCACCTGCGCGCGCAGTGCGTCGAGTTCCTCCTGCTGCTGGCGTACCACGTCTTCAAGTTCGCGAACTGTCGTCATCGATTGGTTTCCGGTAGGAGCCCCGTCGGGGGCAAGTGCACGGCGCCCGTGAGTAACGCACCGCTCCGCGCGCGCAACGCGTCAGCCACCGCGAACGGGGCCACGTCCCCGGCCTCCAGGCTCGGCAGTTGCGCTTCCAGCCACGACAGCGTGTCGGCATCCCGCCACAGGCGTTCCCGCAGCTGCTGTTCCACCACTTCCATCACCCGCTCGCGAAGGCGCTGCCGCCGACGCTGTTGCAACTCCCCGCTGGAGGCAAGATAGCGAAAATGCCGGTCAAGGGCGTCGACCACCTCCGCCACCCCGTCGCCCTGCGCGGCCACGGTGCGCAGCACGGGTGGCGTCCATGCCTGCGGCGCCTCGGCGCTGGCGGCCTCGCGTGCGGCTCGCGCCGGGTTCATCGCCTGCCGCATGGCGTCACGATCACCGAGGGCACTCAGATCAATCCCGTGGTGCGCGGAGGGCGCGTGGCCGGCGCCGCTGCGGAGTCCCAGCATCAACTCGATGTCGTTGCGCAGTCGGTCAGCGCCGGGCCGGTCCGCTTTGTTCACGGCGAACACGTCCGCGATTTCCATGACCCCCGCCTTGAGCGTCTGGATGGAGTCGCCCGACTCCGGAACCAGGACGACCAGCGTCGTGTCGGCAGCGCGGGAAATATCGAGCTCGCTCTGCCCGACCCCGACCGTTTCCAGCAAAATCACGTCGAGGCCAAAACCGTCCAGCACATCGCACACCTCGCGCGTGGCGGTCGCCAGTCCACCGAGCGACCCGCGGGTGGCCATCGACCGGATGAACACTCCCGGATCGAGCGCGACCTCCTCCATCCGGATGCGATCGCCGAGCAATGCGCCCCCGGTAAACGGCGACGTCGGATCGACCGCCACAATGCCCACACGCAGGCCCTGCGCGCGATACGCTTTGGCCAGGCGCGTCGTGAGCGTGCTCTTGCCCGCGCCCGGCGGTCCGGTGATGCCGATGCGACGGGCACGACCCAGATCGGCGTGAATGGTCGCGAGCAGCTGATCGAAGCCGGGCCGGTGATTCTCCACGATGCTGACGGCGCGCGCGAGCGACGGCATCAGTCCAGCACGGAAGCCCGCAAGGACGCGCGCGATGTCGGCCCTCATGGCTTCGCACTCACCGGTGCGTCCGGCGACGGTTCGTCATGTTCGTCCCGAATCTCACCAACCAACTCCTCCAAGAGATCTTCCAGCGTCACGAGCCCGACCACCGTGGACTGTTCGTCGTACACGAGGGCAATCTGACGGCGCGCCCGCAGCAACTCGAAGAGCAGCTCGTTGGCCCGTTTCGTGGGCGTGGTTTTCGTCACGGGGCGCAGTGCCGGCATGCGCTCTCCGGCCACCTTGAATACGTCGAATACGTGAATCATGCCGACGATGTTGTCGAGCGAATCCCGGTAAAACGGCACGCGGCTGTACCCGGACTGCCCAAGCCGATCGGCGTCCTCGCGTGCTGTCAGGGATGTATCAAGCGCGAAGATGTCTGCGCGAGGCGTCATCACGTCGATCACCGTCTTTTCACCGAACTGCATGACCCCCGAGATGATCGCCATCTCTTCAGTCGATCCCA
>JAGNMU010000621.1 GCA_017991005.1 Gemmatimonadaceae bacterium
GCATCATCGAGCAACACGACACGCGGCCGTCGTGCCAAGGCGCGCGCCAACGCCGTGCGCTGTTTCTGACCACCGGACAGGTTGATCCCGCGTTCACCAAGTCGCGTGTCCAGTCCGTTTGGCAGGGTGACGAGTGTGTCGGTGAGCTGTGCGATGCCGGTCGCCTGCGCGACCGCATCGGCATGCGCTCCGGCATGCGCGTTGGTGTTGGCCGCTGCGTCGTTCGCGTCGTTCGCGTCGAGCCCGTACGCCACGTTCGCGCCGATGGTCTCGCTGAACAACAACGATTCCTGCGGGACATACCCGATCTCGGCGCGAAGCTGCGCGAGCGGGATGTCACGAATGGGTACGCCGTCCAGGAGAATCTCGCCGCGCTGTGGATCGAAGAACCGAGGAATGAGATCCATCAACGCACTCTTGCCTGATCCCGTGGCACCAACGATCGCGAGTGTGCCGCCGGCGGGGACCGAGAAGGAGACATCACGCAGTACCCAGCGCGGCGGCGTGGTCGCATCCACCGGAATCGCGGTGACGGGCGGGTACGCAAACCACACATGTCGAAATTCGAGTCGACGTCCGCCAGCGTGGGGCGGCAGGTGTCCGATACCGCGATCCTCGACGAGTGCGGGGGTGGCGTCGAGCAGGTCGAGGACGCGCGCCATCGAGGCGGCGCCGCGCTGGAAGAGATTGGTGGTCCATCCCAATGCAATGAGCGGCCAGGTGAGCATGGCGAGATAGATCCCGAAGGCGACGTACCCGCCGATGGTGATCTGTCCGTCGATCAGCAGGCGCCCGCCCACTCCCACGGTCACCGCGCCACCGAGTCCGGCGAGCAGCGCAAAGCCGGGGTTCATGAGCCCGTTCAACCGTGCGAGCCGCATGTTCGCGTTCAGGTACTCCTCACCGAGCGCCGCAAATCGCGCTGTTTCCGCCGTCTCCTGCCGATACGCACGTACCACACGCACGCCCGACAGATTTTCCTGCGCACGCGTGGAGAGCTCACTGAACTGCGACTGCACCGATTCAAACCGGGCGTGCACCTTTCGCCCGAGCCGCAGCATCAGCAGCGGCAATCCGGCCATCGGCAGGAGCGCCGCGCCGGTGAGCAGAGGACTGATGCGCACCATCATGATCATGGCAAAGAGTCCGCCGGCAATCGTGTTGACCAGGTACATGATCGCGGGCCCTGTCGCCATGCGCACGGCGCTCAGGTCGTTCGTCAGCCGTGCCATGAGATCACCGGTGCGCCACCGCATGTACCACGCCGGATCGAGCGTCGTCAGCCGGGCGTAGACATCATGACGGAGATCTGTCTCGATGCGCCGGCTGATGCCGTTCAGATACTGCCGCATGGTGAAGCGCAGCGTGCCGCTGGCGACGGCTGTGATGAGCATCACGCCGGCGATCTTCCAGACCGCGAGACTGTCGGCGCCGCTCCGCACAGTGTCGAGCCCGCGCTGCAGGAGCGACGGGATAACACTCGCGAGCGCGGCCGCCACCACCACAGATATCAGCCCAACCGCAACTTGCATGCGGTAGGGGTGGTAGTAGGGGAGCAGGCGCCGAAGCCCCTTTCGCGCTGGCAGAGTCATCCGCAGTGGTTCAAGTTCGTATCCGATATCTTCGTAGCTGATGTCGACATCGAAGTCGTGCGTTCACCGATACAGTACCCATTCAGGAGCTTCAGGCATGCGTCCAAGCCAACCGGTCTCCCTTCAGGATCGTTCATCGACGGAATATATCCGCCATGACATGACCGTTTCCCGGTCGCACGTGCGTTCATCGGTTGTGCGCTGGTCGGCGCGCAGTGTCGTGACCTTGGCGGCACTCGCCGCGATGGCAGCGTGCGGTGACAAGAAAGCCGATACCATGGCGACCGACACCGCGCTGAATCGCGATCTGGCCATGGCCGCCGCAGATTCGGCGGCGCAGCCCAAGCTGCAGGATGTGCCGACGGTCCCGCCCGCCGAGACGCCGGCCCCGGTTGCGACCGCCCCAACGCCGAAGCCCAAACCCAAGCCGACCCCGACTCGGCCCGCGCCATCCGTGACACCAACGCCGGCGCCGGGTCCTGCGGCACCGACCAGCGGCACGATTGCGTCGGGCGTCTCGATGACGTTTGAAACGGGCTCGAAGGTGTGCAGCAACACCACCGGCGTCGGTGAGAAGTTCACCGCTCCGCTGTCGATTCCGGTGACCGGCAGCAACGGCGCCGTGATCCCGGCTGGTGCGACGGGCACGTTTGAAGTGTCAGACGCGAAGACCGCCAAGAACAGCAACGATTCGACGTTCCTCAAGGTGCGTCTGATTTCGGTGACGTTTGGCGGCAACACCTATCCGGTGGACGCGTCGGTGCAGAACGCGGCCACGGCGCGCGTCCGCAGTGCATCCAAGAGCACCGATGCCAAGAAGGTGGCCGGTGGCGCCGTGATCGGTGCGATTGCCGGCCAGATCATCGGCAAGAACACCAAGGGCACCGTGATTGGCGCGGCGTCCGGTGCGGCGGCGGGCACCGCGGCGGCAGCGGCAACAGCGGACTATGACACGTGCCTGAACACCGG
>JAGNMU010000622.1 GCA_017991005.1 Gemmatimonadaceae bacterium
CGAGGAAATCCGGGAGCGCCACCGCCCCGACGGCCCGCGCGTAGTCTGCATACATGGCACCCACGTCTCGATGCCTCGGCGCAAGCTCGAGCAGGGCCACCAGATCGACGTCGCGCAGGTAGCGCACGCTCTCGCTGAGTCCGGGCAGTCGCAGGTGCACGTCGGGCACCACGACATTCCCCCGCACCACCGCACGGCGCTCCCGTTCCACGTCCGGTGATTCGCGCAGCAGGATCGAAGGCGCCTCCCGGAGCTGCGCAAACGCCGCCAGGACATCGGCGTCACGTCGCAATTGAGACACCGCATCGGCAGCGCGGCCGTCGGCGTTGAGGTCATCGGACGCGTCGTCGTGCTCGCCCGCGGCGGCTCGTGCCGACCAGAATGGCTCCGCGCGACCGGCCTCACGCGACACGTCGCTCAGCGCGTGCGACGCACTGCGCACATAGGCCGCCTCCCGGTCACGAAAGAGCGCACGCGCGAGCGCGGTGTGCTCCGGCGTCACGAATGCCGTATGCACCACGACCGCCGCGAGCCACGCGGAGGCCAAGGCCTTCTTGACGCCAAACGACGAAAGCGGGTCGATCATGCTGGCCGCATCACCCACGAACAATGCGCCGTCGGGCGCCACCTCACTGTTGTGATACGGCGTGGCGTCACAGGCCCACGGGGCATCCAGACGACGGGCATCCGACAGCAACGCGCCCAGCGCCGGCAGGGACGCCATGAGCGCGTCGTAACGGGCGATCAGTCCGGCGTCGCTCACCAGTGAGGTGGCGGTCGGATCCACCATCGCCGTGAAGCAGCGCCGAGTCTCGGTGAGCGGCACCGACCAGCCCCATCCCCAGTCGGCACTTTCCACCAGCGTGTGTGACGACTCGGGAACCGGCCAGCCACTCGCCCGCTCCCACACGCACACCAGCGCGATGGTGCGTATCCCGTCTGGTGATGCGACGCGCGCCTGGCGCGCCAGCAATCCGGCACGGCCGCTGCAATCGAGCACCCACGGTGCGGAAATCCGTTCCGGTCCCGACGGGGTCGACACGTCGAGCACGTGGTGAACGCCATCTCGGGTGACCCGCGTGACGGTACCCGGACAGAGACGCACCACGCCAGCGGCCACCGCGCACTCCGTCAGTACCGACTCGAGGGCGGCACGCGCCACCTGATAGCCACTCCGCCCGCCCGGAAACGGCTCGACGCGCATGGGCGCACCACCCCACCACACCGTGTTGCCGGTGCCACGAATGAAGCCCGCCGCATCGATCGCCGACCGCACCCCGATGGCATCCAGCAAGGGCAGACAACTGGGCGGCAGCGATTCGGCCAGCGGCGGGCGCGACACGTCGCGCTCGATCATGACCACCAGATGTCCCCACGTCGCCAGCAGACGTGCGGCCGCAGCACCGGCCGTGCCTCCGCCGATGATGACCACATCCGCCACTGCAGGAAGGTGCATGGGTGACATCACAGGTGAGGGCGGCACGCGAGTCGGCTCTGTGCGTCGGGAAGCTGCTCCCGCGCCGTCAATGTCACAACCCGTGGCTGACACGACGAGATCTGCGATGCGGCATCCGCGACGCGACCGCCACCACACGCGCAGAATCTCCGGCGGCGAGTTCCGGCGGCGAGTTCCGGCGGCGAGTTCCGGAGGCGCGCGGTCTCCACCAAGTTGAGGGCTGGTCGTTCCGCCCCTCGATTCACTCGCTCATGTCACGGTCCCGACGACGCCCAGCGCCCACCGACACACACCCCGACACGGTCACGGCATCACCCGCCGCCGCGCCGACGTGGTGGGTGCCGGCCGTGTTCGTGGTGGTCGCGGCGCTCACGGTGGCGGCCTTCTGGCCGTCGCTCGACGGCGATTTCGTCAGCTGGGACGACGACAAGAATTTCCTGCTCAATCCGCATTTCCGCGGGCTCGGATGGGACAACATCCGCTGGATGTGGACCACGTTTCATCTCGGCACCTGGATTCCGCTCTCGTGGATGACGCTCGGATTGAGCTACGAACTGCACGGCATGAATCCGGTCGGCTATCACGCCGCAAACATGGCGCTGCACGCGCTCAATGCGGGGCTGCTGTATCTGCTGGGACTGCGCCTGCTCGTGTTGCCCGGCGATTCGACACGTGCACGCCTCGCCCGCACATCGCCGGCGCTGCTGCATCTTGCCGCCGCGTTTGGTGCGCTGGTCTTTTCGCTGCACCCGTTGCGTGTGGAGTCGGTCACCTGGATCACCGAGCGCCGCGATGTACAGGCGGGCTTCTTCTATCTCGCCACAGTGCTGGCGTTCCTGCGCTTCGCGCGTGAGACGCACCATCCGCGGCGGTGGTATGCACTCGCGCTGACGCTGCACGTGCTCGCCCTGTTGTCCAAAGGCACGGCGGTGACTGTGCCCGGCGTGCTGGCGCTGCTCTGGGTCTATCCGTTGCAGCAACTGGGTGGACACGCGGGATGGAGCCGCGACGTGTGGTGGCGTGCCGTGCGTGTCATCGCACCTTTTCTGCTGCTCGCTGTTGCCGTCACGATCGTGGTGTTCGTCGCGCTGCAGCCGGA
>JAGNMU010000623.1 GCA_017991005.1 Gemmatimonadaceae bacterium
GTGTATCTGCGTCCGGAAACGGCGCAGGGCATCTTTGTGAACTTTCTCAACGTGCAGCAGTCGATGCGTCAGAAGGTGCCGTTTGGCATCGCGCAGATCGGCAAGGCGTTCCGCAACGAAATCACGCCGGGCAACTTCATTTTCCGTACGCGCGAGTTCGAGCAGATGGAGATGCAGTTCTTCGTCGAGCCGGGCACGGACATGGAGTGGTTCGAGCAGTGGAAGCAGCTGCGCATGGAATGGCATCTGGCGCTCGGGCTGTCGCCGGAGCGGCTCAAATTTCATCAGCATGGTGCGGGTGAATTGGCGCACTACGCGCGTGCGGCCTTTGACGTGACGTTCGACTTTGGCGGGACGCTGGGCTTTCAGGAAATCGAAGGCGTGCACAACCGCGGCGACTTTGACTTGACGCAGCATCAGCAGTTCTCCAACAAGAAGCTCGAGTACTACGATCAGCTCAACAACAAGCGGTACGTGCCGTACGTGATCGAAACGTCGGTGGGTGCTGATCGTGTGACGCTGGCCGCGTTGGTGAATGCGTACCGCGAAGAATCGGTGGAGGGGGAAGACGAAGGGCGCGTGGTGCTGGGGCTTCACCCGTCGATCGCGCCGATCAAGGCCGCCATCTTTCCGCTCACGAAGAAAGACGGTCAGCCCGACATGGCACGTCGCATCATGAACGATCTGCGCGGGGCGTTCACGGTGGATTACGATGAGTCGGGTTCGATCGGCAAGCGTTACCGTCGTCAGGACGAAGTGGGTACGCCGTTCTGCATCACGGTGGACGGACAGAGCACGGGCGACGACACCGTGACGGTGCGCGAGCGCGACACGCTGGCTCAGGAGCGCGTGAGCGCGGGGCAGCTCAAGGGGTACATCGCGTCGCGTGTGCTCGGCGGCTGAGCCGCGCGCGGGGCGCACTTAACACCCGAGGTCTGGCGACGTCTCTTCAGGTGTCGGCACAACGGACACGCCGCACCACGATGGGTGCGGGTGTCCGGACGCCCTTGGGTTGAGGAGGCTGGTATGCGTCGCTATGTGATCGCTCTCGCGCTGGCACTTGCGGTTCCTGTTGTCACGGCGTCGGCGCAGGGCCGCGTGCGCGGTGAAGTGCGAGACGTCCGTCAGGCCAAGCGCGAGTTGCGCGACGATGTGCGCGATCGTCGTCGCGCGATTGCTGCAGGAGATCGCCGCGAAGTGCGGCAGGAAACGCGCGAGATCAAGCGCGACAAGCGCGAGATCCGCCAGGAAAAGCGCGACGTGAAGCGCGCGGTGGCCCGCCGCCGAGGGCGGTAACAAAACACAAAGCGGGGGACAACAGCTGTTGTCCCCCGCTTTGTATTTCGCCGTGGGATCGGCTAGCGCTCGATCTTCACTCCGAGCATACCCCACGCCTTGTAGGCTTCGAACGAGGGGTCGTCACCGCCGCCGCCGCGGTTGAGACGGTCGCCGACTGTCGCACGGAGCGGCGTGTTGGTGAGGTTGATGAATTCGCCAAAGACCTTGATACCACGGCGAATGCGGACGGACCCGGAGGCGTCAACCTGCAGACGATCGCGTGTGCGGGTGTCGCCGTCGCCCGCGGGTGTTTGCGGGTTGATGGTTGAGAGGAACTCACCCGAGTAGTTCGCACCCACGCGGAGCGACACCGGACCCCGATCGAAGAACACGCCGACGTTGCCCGCGTTGCCGGTCTGGCCGGGGAGCGGCGTCGTGACGCCCGCGCGACCGCGGCCGGGGATTTCCGCGTCCGACTTGGTGTAGGTGTAGTTCGCGTTGAGTCCGAGACCCGCCAGCATGCCGGGCAGGAACGTCAGATTCTGCTGCCAGGCGACTTCAAAGCCGTACAGCTTGGCGGTCGGTCCGTTGACCGGCTGGGTCACCTGTGTTGCATCGGGGCCAAGCGCTTCATCCGTACGCCGGGCACGCGACGTCGGATAGATGAAGTTCGACAGACTCTTGTAAAACGCACCGGCGGCCACGAAGCCGACGCTCTTGAAATACCGCTCGAGCATCACGTCGTACGCGAGTGCCGTCGTCGCTTTGAGATCGGGATTGCCGATGGACGCCGTTTGCTGGCCGGCCTGCACATTCACATACGGGGCCATGTCGTTGAACTGCGGACGCACCATGGCCGTGGTGACGGCGCCTTTCAGGTTGGTGTACTCGTCCAGCCGCCACGTCGCGTTGATGGACGGGAAGACATTGACGTAGTCGGACGTGCCGGTCGTATCCGCAATCGGACGCGTGAGCGCGGTGCCCGCGGCATTGAGCGAGACGATCTTGGCCGTGTTGCTCACCTTCGTTGCTTCGACGCGGACGCCGGGAATCAGGCGAACCGGGCCGGCATCGAGCGTCGCCATGAGGTAACCGGCGTAGACATCTTCGCCGACGGTGTAGGTTCCGCCGGCCGACGCCGTCTGCGAGCTGAGCGTGTTGGTGGTGAACGCGCCCGGATTGGCTGCGATAAACGAACGCATGCGATCGGGATCGAACGTGCGGCCAAACTGGTAGTCGCTGTCGAGAATCGTGCGCCCCGCGGTCTCG
>JAGNMU010000624.1 GCA_017991005.1 Gemmatimonadaceae bacterium
TCTCAGTCCGGCAAGCGGCCCGTGCTCAGGTAGTGGCGCGCATCCGCCACCACGCGAGTACGAACGTCGGTCAGCGATCCGGTCAGCATCGCACCAGATGCCTTGGCGTGACCGCCTCCACCGTAGGTGCGGGCCAGCTGCTGCACGTCCACGGCGCCGGCACTGCGGAATGACACTTTCACCTTGCCATAACCCAAGTCGCGAAAGAACAGCGCCAGCCGCGTCCCGGCGATACTGCGTGGATGTTCGACGATGCCGTCGAGTTCTTCGCTCGTGACATCGTACTTCTCCATGACACCGGCCTCGACCGAGATCCAGGCCATGCCGAGTGCCGCGTCCACCTCGAGCGACCCCAGCGCGTCGCGCAGCAGCTCCATGCGGCCAACGCTGACCTGCGCGTAGATCCGACGATACATCTCTTCGGGGTCTACGCCAGCCGCCAGCAACACCGCGGCGATCGCATGCGCGCGAGGCGAGGTATTACTGAAGCGGAAACTGCCGGTATCCGTGAGAATGGCGCAGTACAGTGCGCGCGCAACCAGTGGCGTGATTTCAAGTCCCAGCGTGGTCGCCACATCGAAGACCAACTCGCCGGTGGCGCAGGCGGCCGTATCCGCCACGACGATGTCGCCGATGGGAATATCGCCGGCCACATGATGATCAATCACCGCCACCGGCACGGTCAGCGTGCGCACCTTGTCGGCCAGCACACCCACGCGACGGACGTCGTTGATGTCCAGCACGATGAGCGCGTCGATGGCTTCCAGCGCCGCGACGCCGCGAGATGTGGCGTCCTCGATGCCACCTTCGAGCAGGAAATTGAACATGCCTGGCCACGGCGTCGGATTGACGATGCGCACTTTCACCCCGCGCTGCGCCAGCAGGTGCGCGAGAGCGACTTCGGAGCCGCACCCGTCGCCGTCCGCATTGATGTGCGTCGACAACGCCACGGTCATCCCGGGCGTGAGCAGATCGGCGAGCGCGTGAATGGCCGCCCGTCGCGCGTCGGACGGACTCAACAGTTCACGCAGAATGTGCGATGTGGGTGTGGCGCCAGGTTCGCGCTCGGCCAACGAAGAGAGTGACATCGATCAGTGCGAGAGACTTGGCGCAACGCGCGCCACAACGTCCAACCAGCTGCAGAATACCCCACCAGCGCGGCGCGGCGCCCGGAGTGCCGGGCGCCGCGCAGAAAGATCACCAAATCGGAACCACTACGGCGTGCCCGACGCTTCCCGCTTGCCGATGGTCGAGTTACGCATGCCGTAGACGAAGTATGTCGTCATCCCGATCGCTGTCCAGACGCCCAGCAGCGTCCAGGTCAGCGCGGGCAGTTGCAGCATCATGTAGATCGTGGCACCGGCGCCGAGAATGGGCACCAGCGGCACGAATGGTGTCCGGAACGGTCGATCCAACTCCGGCGAACGCGAGCGCAGCACCATCACTCCGATGCAGACCGTCGCGAAGGCCGCGAGCGTCCCGCCCGACACCAGCTCGCCCAGCAGGCCGAGCGGGAAGAACCCCGCGATCACGAGCGCGATCAGACCAACAATCCACGTCGAGGCAGAAGGCGTCTGGTACTTGGGATGCACGCGAGAGAAGATCTTCGGCAGCAGTCCGTCGCGCGACATCGTGTAGAAGATGCGTGGCTGCCCCATCAGCATCACGAGCACCACGGAAGACAGACCCGCGACCGCGCCGATGTTCACGAGGTACTCGAGCCACTTGAGCTGCGGCACCGCCTCGAGCGCGGCAGAAACGGGGTGCGGCACGGCGAGCGCCGTGTACGGCGCCAATCCCGTCATGACCAGCGACATCAGGATGTACAACACCGTGCAGATGAGCAGCGAGGCCAGCATGCCGATGGGCAGATCGCGCTGCGGGTTCTTTGCTTCCTGGGCCGCCGTGGAGACGGCGTCGAATCCGATGTAGGCAAAGAAGACCACAGGCGCCGCGCGCAGCACGCCCGTGATGCCGTACTTGGTGCTTCCGTCCGCGTTGGTCACCATCTCCGGAATGAACGGTGTCCAGTTGTCGCGATTGACATAGGCGAAACCAAAACCGATCACCAGCAGCACGATCACCATCTTGATCGCGACAATGACGTTGTTGAACGTGGCCGATTCCTGCACCCCGCGCACGAGCAGCATGGTGAGTCCGAGAATCAGCAGCACGGCAGGCAGATTGATCAGGCCGTCCACCACCTGGCCACCAGCCGCGGTGCAGGCGTCGCGTGCCGTGAAGGCCGCCTGGGTGGCGGCGTTCATCAACGTGCCGCCGGTTGCGGTATCCACGCAGGTAAACGCGCGCACGACGTTGTGTCCGCCTTCCACCGCTAGCGGCGCTGAGGCGAACGCGGCCGGAATATGAATGCCCACTTCCCCGATCATGGCACTGAAGTACCCCGACCAGCCCACCGCCACCGTGGACGCGGCAAAGAGGTACTCGAGAATCAGGTTCCAGCCGATGAACCACGCCACACCTTCGCCCATGGTGGCGTAGCTGTAGGTGTAGGCCGATCCGGCGATGGGAATCATCGACG
>JAGNMU010000625.1 GCA_017991005.1 Gemmatimonadaceae bacterium
TCCGCCAGCAGACTGCCCAGTGCGGTCAACGCACTACCAGCCACCACACACGCTGCGACCAGACGTTGATCACGGTCGAAGATGCCTTGCACGAGCGCCGATCCGATGCCCGGCCAGCTGTACACCCGTTCGACAAACACCGCGCCCGTCAGCAGCGTTGGGAAAAACAGCCCGGTGAGTGTCACAACCGGCAGGAGCGCGGTTCGCCATGCCTGCCGCCGAACGTGTCGTTCCGACAGCCCCTTGGCGCGGGCGGTGCGGACGAACGGTTCGCGCATGGCCTCCTGCATGGACGCGCGCTGGAAGCGCGCGAAGATCGCCGTCCCCACCAGTGTGAGCGAGAGCCACGGCAGCACCAGATGTCGCAGGCGATCGACGAGCTGTCCCGTCGACGACAGCGCGTCGTATGTCTCCACGGTGATCATGCCCGACGACGGCAGCAGATGCAGCGTCGACACAAACACCAGCAGCAGCACCGAGGCCAGCCAGAACTCGGGAATCGAGTACAACAACAAGGTGGTGAAGACAGTGGCGCGGTCGGCACGCGAGCCGGCGCGCGCACCCTGCCACGCACCGAGCGCCGATCCGAGCACGACGCTGCCGAGCAGCGCAAGACTCATCAGAAGCAGCGAATTCGGGACCCGCGAGCGGAACACGTCCGACACGAACTGATTCTGCGACAACGAGTAGCCGAAGTCTCCGCGCACGATGCCGCGGAGAAAGAGGCGGTACTGCACGGCCAACGGTTGATCGAGCCCCTCCTGCGCGCGCAACTGCGCCCGCAGTTCGGGGGTCATCGATGACGCATCGCCGAGATCCGAATAGGCATCTCCTGGCGCTGCCTGCAGGAGGACGAAGGCGAGGCTGGCCGCGACGAACACCACCAGGAGCGATTGCACGGCGCGGCTGACAAGCCGCACCAGTACGCTGCTCCCGGTTGTCTCAGTCGTGCGAATCAGCGCGCGTCTCCCGCCGGCTTCCGATCACGGTCGATGGGCCGGGCCGGATCGACTGACCAGTCCGCGAGATTGACGTACCAGCCGTCGGCGCGGAACGGCGCAATCTTGATGCGCGTGTGAATGGCAACCGGCAGGCGCTCTTCGTACAACCAGATCGCCGGCGCGTCCTCGATTGCCTGCTGGAATGCCTTGGTGAAATGTGCGGTGCGACTGGCCGACGTGAACGCGTTGAAGGCGCTGTCCACCTCGGCGTCGAACACCGCGCTGACGTAGTGCTGATAGTTGGAGCTGCCCTTGCCGATCCACGTCTGGCGGAGTCCCTGAAGACCGGGATTCGCGTCCCACCCTCCCATCCACGCATCGAAGTCCCCCGAGCCGATCATGGGCATGAGCGCTTTAGGATCGAGCGTGTTCAGCTTGATGTCGGCGCCGATCTCCTTGAGCGCCGCTTGCAGCAACACCGACAGTCGCACGCGGGCGGGGCTGACACTCGGCACCAGCAGTTCCACACTGAGCGGCGTGCCGTTCCGCTCGCGCATGCCGTCGCCGTTGCTGTCTACCCACCCCGCGCTGTCCAGGAGTGCGCGAGCCTGTGCGACATCGAACGGCAGTGGTGTGAGCGCGGCCGTATCGGGAATCAGCACGCGCGGCGCGGGTGCGAGATTGACCAGCCCCATGGAGTCGAGCGCGGCACGCACCACGCGTGAGCGGTTGACGGCCATCGTGAATGCGCGGCGCACCCGGGTGTCGCCGAGGACGGGATGCGGTCGTGCGCCTGCGCCGATCGCATCGCGGCGCGCAAGCACGTTGAATCCGACAAAGCCATACTGGAGCGGGCGATTGGTCTCGAGTCGCAGCTGCGGATTCGTGGCAATCTGCGAGACGATCTCCGGCCGGATACGTTCGAGCAGGTCGGCTTCACCGGCAAACAGCTTGACGGTCGCCGCACCAAAATCCGGGACGTACGACCAAATCACACGATCGAGCTTTGCGCGTCCACGCGCGTTGGTGGTGTCGGCGACGATTTCAAGCCGCGAGCCCTTCTCCCATTTGCTGAAACGAAAGCGACCCGTGCCCACGGGCGTTCGCGCGAACGGCGACGTGACCAGCGCGGAGTCCGGAATGGAGGCGAGCAGGTGCGACGGCAGGATGAACATGCTGTAGGTCGCGTCCATGAACTGCTGCGGCGTGCGACGTTTGAACCAGACCACGGCTGTCAGTGAGTCGCGCACCGACACCGAGTCGATGTTGCCGAGCAGCGACCGTGCGCTGCTGCCAACCGCTTCCGCAGTGTACACGTGGAACGAATAACGCACGTCTTCGGCGCGCACCGGTGCGCCATCGTGCCATCGCGCGGTGGGGTTGATGGTGAACGCGATGGACAGCGAATCCGGCGCCCACGACCAGTCACTCGCCAGACGCTTCGAGAACCCGCTGTCACCGATCGTGTTGAGGTCGGGGCCGATCTCCGCCAGTCGATCGAAGACCGAGGCGACCACCGCCTGCTCCTGC
Organism: Gemmatimonadaceae bacterium; assembly: GCA_017991005.1. GTDB lineage: Bacteria > Gemmatimonadota > Gemmatimonadetes > Gemmatimonadales > Gemmatimonadaceae > Gemmatimonas. The sequence continues at coordinate 2,472 of JAGNMU010000625.1, forward strand.
GCGCTGATGGCGCGCGGCGGAAAGAGGGTACCGGGCTCCGACGTGCTGACGACGATCATCGTGCCGCC
>JAGNMU010000626.1 GCA_017991005.1 Gemmatimonadaceae bacterium
GTGCTGTCGGTCTGCGCGCACAGCTCACGGATGCCGACGAATTCACCGGGCCCGAGACCGTAGCGCCCGGCGATACGCACCAACTGCCCGCGCTCGTCATAGTACTTGAGCCGATGATGATCGCCGACGACAATCTGCCCGTCGGCAAGCTGCACCGCGCTGAGATAGGCGGCGCGCGCGTCGAACTCGAGACTGTCGTTGTCGTGGATGCCGCCAAGCGTGAGCGACGGCCGTGATGCGAGCTGCACCGGTCCTGTCCCGGTGGGCAATCGCGCGAAGTCCATCAGGTGCACGCCGGCGCTGTCACGGACGGTAGCGGTGACACTGTCGCTCGCGGCTGGTGATGCGCACGCGCACAGCGCTGCGGTGACGACGAGTGCGGCGCGACGGGTCATCAATCGTGCGATCATCGAGCGTATCCTCTGAGCCTGCTACAACTGATTTACCACAGAGACACAAAGGCACAGAGGAAGAACTGCAACAACACGCCCTTTGTGCCTTGGTGCCTTGGTGGTAAACGATGTTTGTTGATTTTTATAGCGTGCGTTCACGCAGTGCGATGAGCGTGCGGCCCATCATGTTCCAACCGCTCCATCCAGAAGGCGCGGTAGTGTGTGATCCAGTCGACAAGTGGCTTCATGCCGCGCGGCTCCACTCGGTAGTACACGGAGCGTCCCTCGCGGCGGCCGCTCACGAGACCGGCGTCTTTGAGCGCGGCGAGATGCTGCGACACGGCGGGCTGCGAGATGTCAAAGCGCGCCGTGAGCTCCTTCACGGCGACTTCGCCGCGGGTGAGCGATTCGAAAATCGCTCGACGACTGGGGTCGGCGAGCGCCTGAAAGACTTTGTTCTTGAGATCGGCGGCGTGGGGCATGGTATAGGCATAAGTAATGACTTATGGAATGTCAAGATTGGGCGTATCGATCGTCTGGTACCAGATTGGCCGCCAGCAGTCGGTGGCGCCACGCGGGCGTCTTTGCAGAATGTGCCGCCACGAACCAGCTTCTATCGGTGTAGCGGTCGGTATGACCGCCGCAGTTCCCCTCCTCTCGCGAGTGCAAGATGGCTGAACGTCGTCAGATGTTTCGATGGCTGCTGGGTGGATCCGCCGGGATCGCGCTCGGCATGCCGGTGTTCCGCGCCAATGCGATGCCTTCGATTGCGGCGGATGCGTGGTTGGACGATCTGGCGCCGCGCAAGCAGAAGGCGTTTCTCGATATCCCCACCTTCTTTGTGGACGGCACCCCGTTTCGCCGCGCCAACGCGCTGCTCACCGCGTTCACCACGTCGTACGGCATGGCTGGGAGCGACGTCGGAATTGCGTTCGGCGCACACGGCGGCGCGTTGGCCTATCTGATGTCGGCCGACGGATGGAAAGAGTTCGGTCTGCTCGATCGCGTGGCCAATGGTCTGCGTCCGGAAGATGCGGTCAAACTGCGCGCGATGGGCGCGGCCGCCTCGGCCATTGGCGTAGACGGCGTGAAGGACATTCGTGCCAAGGGCATGCGGGTACTCGCGTGTCGCAACACGATGGGCCGGTGGTCACGCGATATTGCCGCGGCACGACAGGTGAGTGCCGAGAGTGTGCTCAAGCAGCTGGAGCAGGCCTTACATCCGGGCGTTGAGCCCGTCCCCGCAATGATCAGCGCGGCTGTGCTCGCGCAGTCGCGAGGGTTGGCGTACGTGTCGATCGCGTAACAGAGTCACGACCGACTCACCGCAGGCGGCGTCGACGGTCGCGATCCGCCGCGCCGTCGGACAGTTCATCGTGTTCGAGGGCGTCCAGGTCGTCCATCGCCGGGTCCGACATAGTGTGACCCGCATCGATGGCGACCGGCGCGGACGCTCGCCGTGCCAGCAGCAACGAACCTGCAGCGGCCGCGGCGCCTGCCGCCATCGTGATGGCGACAAAGGTGAGTGGCGCGCCGATGGTCATCGCGATGCCACCCAGCAGGGCGCCGGCGACGGCGCCCCAGGCGGTGAAGCGGGGAAGCGACAGCTCATCAAAGCGTGACCGGCCGCCCGCAATCATGAGCACGACGGCAAAGAGCAGTCCGCCAATGAACCCCGGTATCGCCAGAACCTGCGGCCACATGTCCACCCGCGAGGCGTAGGACAAGCCGCCGGGCAGGATGTTGTCGAGCAGCTCGATCACCCCGCCGATGCCGATACCGCCCAGCGCCCAGAGGAGGCCCATGCCCAGCGCGCCGCGCACACGCCCCACCCATCGGTTCACCGCCACGCTCCCTGTGAGTGCCCTCGTACGCCCCGCGTCGCTTTATGGTGCAAAGTACTCTTAGCGTCGTCGTGGGGCAACGGAGGGTTCGATCATCAACACCACCGCGCCGAGCCGCGGCAGGTCGATGGGCAGGGTCATCGACTCGCGCAACACACCAAGCTGGCGATCACCATTCGGCGTGATCAGTCGCAGGCGGGCACCCGAGCGCACCCCCAGCGAACGAGGATCGAGCGTCAGCTGCACCGTTGTTGGCGTGTCCAGCAGACTGGCGATCGGAACGGCCACCGATTGGTCCTG
>JAGNMU010000627.1 GCA_017991005.1 Gemmatimonadaceae bacterium
GAAGGCACGCGCACGATGAATGCGCTCGAACTCACCGAACGTCTGGAAATGCTGGGCAGTACGCTCGACACCGGCGCCGATTGGGATTCGGCCATCGTGCAGCTCACCGCGCTGTCGTCGCGTGTTGAAGATGGGTTCTCGGTGCTCGCCGAAGTGTTGCGCGAGCCGGCCTTTCCGGAGCATGAGCTGGAACGCATGCGCGCCGAGCGCATCTCGGATCTCGCGCAGCTGCGCTCGGAGCCGCGCGGCCTGGCCGACGTGTTCTTTTCGCGCCTGCTCTATGTGCCCGACTCGCGGTTTGCGCGACTGGCGGGCGGCGACGAGTCGAGCATTCAGCGCGCCACGCGCGAACGGCTGGTGGCGTATCACGCGGCGTACTACCGGCCGAACGCGACCGCACTGATGATCTCCGGCGACATCACGGTCGACGAAGCGGTGCGGCATGCCTCACGGTGTCTTGGTGATTGGAGTGGCACCGCGCCGGAGGTCACGGAACCGGTGGACGCGCAGCGTTTCCCCGACGCGCGCGTGCATCTGGTGCACAAGGCGGACGCCCCGCAGTCCGAATTGCGCGTGGGGCATGTGGCGGTGCCGCGGTTGCACGAGGACTATTTCCCGCTCCTCGTGATGAATGCCATTCTGGGTGGGCTCTTTTCGTCGCGGCTGAATCTCAACCTGCGTGAAGTCCACGCGTACACCTACGGTGCCCACTCGGCGTTCGACTGGCGCCGCGCGGCCAGCCCGTTCGAGATCTCGACCGCCGTGGAAACGGCGGTCACCGCGGACGCCCTGCGCGAAATCCTGACCGAGTTGACGCGCATCCGCGAAGCGCCGGTCACGGCGGATGAACTGTCGCTCGCCATCAGCTATCTGATCGGCGTGTTTCCGATTCGTTTCGAGACGACGGCCGAAGTGGCCGGTGGTTTGGCCAACGTGGAGATCTTCCGTCTGCCCACCAACTACTTCGATACCTATCGGGATCGCGTCCGCGCCGTGACGGCGGACGATGTCCTGCGTGTCGCGCGAACGCATCTCGATCCGGCGCGCCTGCAGGTCGTGATTGTCGGCGACGCCACCGCGATCCAGGAGCCACTCGCGGCGCTTGGCGTGGGACCCGTGACCGTGTACGATCCTTTCGACGCCGATCCACCGGTACCGGGCGATGTCATTGCCGACGCGCCGGTCACGGCCTGATGTTCCGCTGATGCTTTCGTCTCTTATCCCCGTCCAGTGCCCGCGAAGAAGACCCGCAGCGTTGTGAAGAAGGCGACACCCAAGTACGGCACCAAAGCCGCCAATCCGGTCTATGAAGTGCGCCGTTCGCGCATTCAGGGGCGTGGGGGATTTGCGATCCGCCCGATTCGCACCGGGCAGATCATCGACGAGTATGTCGGACAGCGCATCACGCACGAAGAAGCGGATCGTCGCTACGACGACAACGGGGGACGTCATCACACGTTCCTGTTCGTGCTCGACGACGACACGGTGCTGGACGCGCGGTATGGCGGCAGTGATGCACGGTTTCTGAATCACTCGTGCGATCCGAACTGCGAGACCGAAATCGACGACGGCCACATCTGGATCAAGGCGATCAAGGCCATCAAGCCCGAAACGGAGCTGGTTTACGACTACCGCTTCGACTGGCAGGATGAATACGAGCCTGAAGACGTGCGCTACTACGCGTGCCGATGCGGGACGCCGAAATGCCGCGGCACGATTCTGATGGTGCCGCGCTATCTCAAGGCGACGGTGAAGGAGTGGCTGGCCGGCAACGACGTGCCCAAGCCACGGAAGCCGCGCAAGAAGACGGCGAAGAAGATCGTGAAAAAAGCCGCGAAGAAGGCGGGCAAGAAGGCGGGCAAAAAAGCTGCGACCAAGGGCGCCTCGCTTGGCCATCCGCATCCGGCCGAACGGCACGCCACCAAGGTGGTCCGCAAGCGCCGCACGTCGGCCAAGAAGGCTGCGTGATGACTACCCCCGGGAAAGTGTCCAGCACGAGAGCCTACACGGGGCGGATCATCAGCCTCGATGTGGACCAGGTGCGCTTTCCCGACGGGTCCGAAGGGCCGCTGGAAATGGTCCGGCATCCCGGTGCGAGCGCGGTGGTCCCGTTGCTCGAGCCGGATGCTGATGATCCGCTGGTGTTATTGATCCGGCAGTATCGCTACGCTGCCGACGGGTACCTCTATGAAATCCCGGCTGGACGATTGGATGCCGGGGAATCACCCACTGAATGCGCCCACCGCGAGCTTGCGGAGGAAACCGGGTACCGGGCGGAGCGTGTCGAACATCTGTTCACGATGTTCACGACGCCCGGCTTCACGGACGAGAAGATCCATCTCTTTCTCGCCACGGGTCTTACCGCGGGCGAATCCAACCGGGAAGCGGACGAGTTCATGGAACTCGTGCCAACCCGGCTGTCCCGCGCCCTGTCCATGGTTGAGCAGGGAGAGATCCAGGATGCCAAAACGGCGTTGGCCCTCTTGTACGCCGCCGGATTCCGACTCGGCTGAGCTCGCTTCGATAGGGTAGTG
>JAGNMU010000628.1 GCA_017991005.1 Gemmatimonadaceae bacterium
CTTCGGTCTCGTTTCACTCATGAGTCGCGACTTCGCGCCAGCGCCGTCACGCATCGAAGCGCTGCATTCCCGACTGCTGGCCATTCCGACGTTTCTGGAGGCCATGCGTACGGTGATTCGCGGGCCGGTTCCGGCACTGTGGGTCGAGAGAGCGCAGCGGGAGTGTGCCGCAGCGTGTGAACTGCTGGAGGTGGGGCTGCCGGCGTGGCTGCACACTGCCGCGACGGCGAACGCCGCCACGGCGAACGCCGCCACGGCGGATGGCACGACCCTTCAGACGCACGGCGTTCTCGACATGGCGGTAGCCTCGGCGACGGATGCGTTCACAGCGGCGTCGGAGTGGTTACAAGGCGTCGAGGTGGCAGAGCCGGCGGCCTACGCGGCCGGGCCGGATCTGTTGGAACTGCTGCTGCGTCGCGGACACTGGTGCGAGGAGACGCCGCGTGCGTTGCTGGCACGCGCGGAGCAGGCCATGCACGCGGAGCAGGAGCGACTCGCCTCCATGCTCGAGGCGTTTGGTGGCGACTGGTCTGCAGCGCAGCGGGCGATGGCCGAAGACCGGCCCACCGTAGACGACTACTACGGGGTGTTCCGGAAACGGTGGGACGAGGTGCGCGAGGCGGCGCAACGCGCCGATATCGTGACGTGGCCGGAGTGGCCCATTCGGTATGTGCCAATCCCTGCCTGGGCGCGCAGTGCGCAGCCGCAGTTGTATTGGTTGTTCTATCGGTCGCCGGCGCCGTTTGACCCGTACACCGAGTACGAATACGTCGTCACCCCGATCGAGTGCGATATGCCGGCCGACGAGCAGGATCGACGGTTGCGCGCGTGGAATCACAGCGTCATCACACTCAATCACGTGGTGCATCACGGCGGCATCGGCCATCACGTGCAGAATTGGCACGCGATCCATCGTTCGTCATCGCGCGTCGGCACGGTCGCTGCGGTCGACGCGGCGAGTCGGATCGGCATGTTTCTCGGCGGCACGATGGCCGAAGGGTGGGCGTGTTACGCCACGCAACTGGCGGAAGAGCTTGGTGTGCTCACGCCGCTGGAGCAGCTGTCCGAGCAACACACGCGGGTGCGGCTCCTGGCGCGGGCGATCGTCGATCTGCGCCTGCATCTGGGCGAATGGTCCTTCGACGCATGTGCGGCGTTTTACCAATCGACCGTCGGCATGACCGCCGCTGTGGCACGAGCCGAGACGACCAAGAACAGCATGTTCCCCGGGACGGCGCTGATGTACTGGCTGGGTACGAGCACGATTCTCGAGACGCGCGAACGTCTGCGTCAGGCGATGGGTGATGCCTTCTCACTCAAAGCGTTTCACGACGCCTTGCTGAGTCGTGGTGCCATTCCTGTGCCGCTCGCCGTCGCGTTGGTCCACACTGACCTCCGCGCGTCCATGCCGTCGTGACTCGTTTTCCAGGACTGGTTCCCCATGACGAATTTCCCATGACGAGTTTTCGCATGACCAATCCCACACGCGGGTGGCGTCGTCGCGCGCAGGCCATACTGGTTGCCGGTGGCATTGCGCTGATCGGCGGATGCGGCGGATCGGAGAAGGCGGGGTCGGGCGACTCGACGGCGCGGCCATCCGGCGGCGGGGCCACCAACAGTCTGCTGGTGATCGGCTATGATCGCGAGCCGGACACGATGAATCGCTACGCGACGCACATCCTCGAAGACATCGAGTCGTGTGTGGTGGAAGGACTGGTCGCGAACGATGAGCAACTCAACGCCGTGCCGGTGCTCGCGGCGGAGATTCCCACCGTGGAGAATGGTGGGGTCACCGTGCGTCCCGATGGTGGCATGGATGTGACGTGGCGATTGCGGCCGAACGTCAGATGGCACGATGGGGTGCCGCATACCTCCGCCGACGTGCAGTTCACCGTCGAGGCGATCAACAAGGGTGACTGGAAACCCGAAAGCGTGGACGGGTTTGACCGGATCACGTCGGTCGACACACCGGACTCGCTGACGGCGGTGGTGCACTACAAGGAGATTTACGCGCCGTATCGCTATCAATTTGTTCGCGGCACGCTGCCCAGGCACGTGCTTGCGGGGCGCGATATCAACACGGCCAACGACTACAATCGCAAGCCGCTCGGCACCGGTCCGTATCGTGTGGCCGAATGGAAGACCGGAGAATACATCCTGCTGGAGCGCGCTCCGGGATACTGGCGTGGCGCGGAGTACCCGAAGATCCAGAAGCTGCTCTTTCGTTTTCTCACCAATACGACCACACGGATCAATCAGCTGAAGGCTGGTGAAGTGCACATGGTGGCGTTGGTGCCGTGGGACAAGGTGCGCGAACTCCGATCGGTGCAGGCGCTCCGGCTCAATCAAGTCGTCGGCAACGGCTACGAACATGTCTCGCTCAATCAGCGACACTTCGCGCCGTTCCGCGATCTCCGGGTACGTCAGGCGCTTGCGCACGCGGTCGACCGTGAACTGCTGGTGCGCACGTTGTTGGACGGGCTGGTGCAGGTGGTCAACGGTCCGATACAGCCGTTGTCTCCCGCCTACGAGC
>JAGNMU010000143.1 GCA_017991005.1 Gemmatimonadaceae bacterium
GTCCGATGCACAGACCACGCGTGGCGCCGCTGAACCGTCCGTCGGTCAACAAGGCCACGCTCGAACCCATCCCCTGTCCGTAGAGGAGAGCGGTGATGCCCAGCATTTCACGCATGCCCGGTCCACCGCGCGGTCCTTCGTTGCGGATCACGATCACGTCGCCGGCCGCGTACTGCCGTTCCCGCACCGCCACCTGCGCGGCTTCCTCCGACTCAAATACCCGCGCCGGACCGCGGTGCACGAGCGTGGTGAGACCGGCCGTCTTGAGGAGTGCACCATCTGGGCACAGGTTGCCCGTGAGCACGGTCACCCCGCCGTCGCGTGAGCGCGGCTCGTGCACCGAACGCACCACGTCGTCATCACGGTCGCGTTGATGCACCAACTCGTCGGCGATGGTACGTCCGGTAAACGTGAGCGCATCGCCGTGCAGATACCCGCCGTTCAGCAGTTCGCGCATCACCACGCCAACGCCGCCCACGTGATACAAGTCGCGTGCAAGGTACCGTCCACCGGGCATCAGGTCGGCGATGAGTGGCGTACGCGCAAACACCGCCGCCACGTCATCGAGATGAAACGCGATGCCGGCTTCGTGCGCGATGGCGGGAATGTGCAAGGCGGCGTTGGTGGAGCCGCCGGTTGCCGACACCAGCGCGCAGGCATTCTCCAGCGCCTGACGCGTGACGATGTCCCGCGGCGTCGGACCATCGCCAAGGACCGCACGCATGAGCGCTGCAGCGGCGCGGCGCAGCATTGGCGCGCGCTCACTGTACACCGCCGGTACCATGCTCGAGCCGATGGGCGCCAGTCCGATGGCTTCAGAGACCATGCCCATGGTGTTGGCGGTGAATTGCCCGGCGCAGGCGCCGGTCGTGGGCAGGCACCCGTTCGTGATGTCGGCCAGATCATCGAGTGTGGCCTCATGCGCCAGCACCTTGCCGACCATCTCGTACGTTTCACCGATGTGCGTGTCACGGCCGCGAAAATGTCCGGGCAGTGCGGAGCCGCCGTGCACAAAGACACTGGGCACATTGCAGCGCACCATACCCATCATCAGTCCCGGCAGATTCTTGTCGCACGCGCCAATTGCGAAGATGCCGTCCCATTGGTGGCCCTGTGTGGATGCTTCCACACTGTCCGCGATCAGCTCGCGCGAAACGAGCGAGAAACGCATACCGGCGTGGGCGATGCTCAATCCGTCCGAGACTGACACGACGGGGCATTCGTGCGGCATGCCACCAGCCGCGTAGATCCCGGTTTTCGCGTGCTGCGCCTGATCGCGCAAATTGAGATTGCACGGGCTCATCTCGCCGCCCGTGTGAAACACACCAATGTGCGGGCGTGCGATCTCCTCGTCGTCCTGCCCGAGTGCGCGGAGAAAGCTGCGCGTCGGCGCGCGCAGAAGTCCTTCGTGGATTGTGGCGGAGCGGAAGCGTTTGGTCACGCGCTCCAGTCCATGGCGGCGCCGTCAGACGCGTCGGTCGCACGATCGAGCGGGCGATCACTGAACCCGTCGAACATGCGCACGATACGCGAGATATCCGCGTCGGCACCGACGTCGGGGTGAATGGCCGCTTCCGCAAAGAGTTGTGTGGCACGCAGTGACATCGGCACCGTCGCCCCGTAGTCATCGGCGAGTCGCACGACTTGTTCGATGTCCTTGCGAAACGTGGCCAGCGCACCCACTCGCGGCTCATCGATGTGATTGGCCATGCGCGGGCCAAAGATCTTGAGCGGCAGCGAATCGGCAAACCCGCCGGCCAGTGCCTCCGGCATGCGACGGGCATCCACACCCGCCGTGTGCGCAAACCCCAGCATTTCGGCAATGACGAGGAGATTGCACGCGACGATCATCTGATTGCAGCTCTTGGCGAGTTGGCCCGCGCCATGGCCGCCCATGTGGGTGACTCGCTGCGACATGGCGGCGAACAACGGCGTCGCGCGCGCGATATCGTCGGTGTCGCCGCCCGCAAAGATGATCAGCGTCCCGGCGCGCGCGGCCGGGAGTCCGCCGGAGACGGGCGCGTCGATCCAATGCGCCCCGTGTGCCTGCTCGAGTCGCGCCGCCATCTGTTGCGTGGCATCGGGCGCAATACTGGAAAAATCCACCACCAGTTGGCCGGCACGGAGCACGGCAGCAAGTCCGCCGGTGCCGAACACCACCGCTTCAACGGCCTGCGTGTTGGTGAGACACAGACACACAATATCGACGTCGCGTGCCAGCGCCTGCGCCGACGGCGCAAGGGTGGCTCCGAGCGAGACGAGCGCGGCGGCCTTCGCTGGTGTGCGATTCCAGACGGTGACCGACAAACCGCACTCGAGCAGTCGCTCGACCATCGGCGTGCCGATCAGCCCCGTCCCGATGAACCCGATGCGTGGCGTCGCCACAGGCGGCGCCTGATCAGGCATAGAGGTGCAGCCCGTTGTCCATCCGAATGATCTCGCCGGTGATCCCGGGTGCGGAGGCGGCGAGGAAAAACGCCAGCGCGGCGACTTCGTCCACCTGCAGAAAGCGCGGCAGGGCCTGCGTCTTGAGGTAGTGCGCCTCGACGGCCGCCAATCTTTCCGTGGCGAGCACACGACTGGGCAACCCGCCCTCCACGTAGCCCGGCGCGATGGCGTTCACCCGAATGGCCGGCGCGAGTGCGCGCGCCATCGACAACGTGAGGGTGCTGACGGCGCCCTTGGAGGCGGCATACGCCACCGACGAGCCCAGTCCCGCCGTTCCCGCGATCGACGACAGATTCACCACCGCACCCCGACCGCTGTCGCGCAATGCATCGCGGCAGGCGCGAATCATCTGGAACGTGCCGATCAGATTCACATCGTAGGTGCGCGTGAACTCACTCGCGGGCAGCGCGTCGAGATCGGCGTGCGGAATGAACCGCGTGGTGCCCGCGCAGTTCACCAGCGCGTCCAAGCGGCCAAATCGCGACACCATGGCGGCCGCCGCGGCGACACAACTCTCGTCGCGCGTGACATCGAGCTGCAGCAGCAACGTGGCGGCGCCGGATGCCTGGCAGTCGGCGTCCACCAGCTCGGCGGAGACGCGGGTCTCCTCGTCGAAGGCGCAGATGCCGACGTCCCACCCGTTCCGGGCAAACAGGCGGGCGCAGGCGGCTCCGATACCAGTGGCGGAGCCGGTGACGAGACAGACCGGACGGGATGTGGAGATCATCCCGACAGGTTACCGCGCCGCCTCACTTGTCGCGAGTCGAGGACGGCGGGAAAGCACTCCCGCACTGATCAACGTCACCAACAGGCCCACTGGCAACGGCTCGAGAAAGGTGATGGCGATGTTCACCAGCGGATTCTTGTAGTTCTCCACGAACGCCGCCATGTCGGCCGTCTGCTTCGCGATATACTCGGGTGACCGGCCTTCGGCCTTGGACTTCTCGATGGCCGCCGCGGCGTACTTCTCGCCGAAGTCTGGAGCCACCCGGTAGTAGATGAACTCCCACGTCGCGACGTAGCAGACGGTCGAGACCACGGTGATCAGCAATCCGACGCGCGTGGCCCGGCCAAAGCTGATCGTCCCGTTGAGATGCGCATCCCGATACGAGCGGATGCCGAAATACACCATAAGGAAAGAGGCCAGCATCGTGGTGTAGCCGATGACGGCGCCGTTGTCGAACCCGATCTGGTCCTGGAATTGGACGGTGATCAGCAGCATGGCCGCCAGGATCGACCCGGCAATCAGGCCATAGGTCAGGACGATTTTTCGCATGTGTCGCTCCGTGAGAGGTGGGAAAGGCCGCGATTCTAGGCGACCCGGCCCACAAAAACCGTCACCCGTTCGAATGATTTTTTGCCGGACGCCCCAAAATCATGCGTTCGGGTGACGCTCCGGCAGCAAACCGGCCTTTTTTCCGATCTGGACCGCCTGCGTGCGCCGCTTGGCATTGAGTTTTTCGAACAGCCGGCTGCTGTGCGTTTTCACCGTATTCTCGCTGACGAACAGTCGGTCGGCGATTTCTCTATTGCTGAGTCCGTCAGCCATTAGGCCCAGGATCTCCAATTCGCGTCGCGTGATCCCCATCGACTCGCGACGCAGTTCGGTCGAATTGTCCGAAATGTCCGACGGTGCCTCACCACCGGCGGCTGCGACCATCGTCGGCTCGAGTGGCGCGCCCTCCGGATTCGCCCGTCGCGTGAGCGTCCCGCCCAGCCAGATGCCGAGGACCACGAAGAGCACGCCGATCAGAGCGCCGTAGATCTCAATAGAATGCTCCACCACGAGAAACCGGTATTCGATGGCGCGGAGCAGCAGAATCAGCGCGGCCCCAACGACCCCGAAAAGCAGGACCTGCCGTGTCATCGGCGAGCCACTCAGGGACGCTTGGGTGTCGGCTGACGAGGGCCGGTCCAGATCACGATCGAGCCGCACCCGTTGTTGCCCTGGAATTCGATTGGCACGCTGCCGGTGCGCGGATAGACCTCGACGGCGCGAACGTTCTGCGGGTTCACGACGGCGTCCAGCACACCGTCGTCGGCGGCGGTTCGCACGCCGTTGAGAAACAGCGTGGGCGTGCAGGAGTAGCGTGCTCCGCCGTCGCGCAGTTGCACGCGATCGCCAAAGCCGCCGGACGGGGTGATCACGACACCCGCCGTCTGACGCAGCATGTCCGACATGAACATGGCGTTGCGGCGTTCGAGCTGATCGCTGTCGAGGAAGTGCCCGAACGTGCTGCGCCGACGCCGCTCGAAGCCGGTCATGGCATCAAGCCGCGGATCACGATCGGCGCGAACGCGTACGGTGTCGATGGTGGGTACGAACACGTCCATCGCGAGTTCGGTGGCGCTCTCCCCGTTTTCGAGGACATCAACGGGCTGTCGCACGGGGAGATAGCCGATCGCCCGTGCCTCCATGGTATAGGTGCCCGCCGGCAGCGACTGGAGTGCAAACTGGCCGCTCGCATTGGTGGAGTCTTCGCGGCCGCTCCCCCACAATACGAGTCGTGCACCGCGAATCGGTTGTCCGCTGGCGTTGCGCACTGTGCCTCGCAGCGCACCCGGTCCTTGCAAGATGGTGGTGGACGTTGTGGACGTGGCGGGCGCTTTCATCTGTGTGGCCGCGCCGACATAGACGTCGCGCACGAGCAGATGATTGCGTGGCACTTGCAGTTCGACGAAGCCGCTCGAGTCGGCCCCGAGAAATGCACGCGCGAGGATCTCGCCTTCGGACGGGAGTCCGCACAGCGCGAACGCCCCGTCAGCGTTGGTGATGAGCAGCTGCGACGGGCGATTTCGCTCAATACCGCGCGGACCCACGTTGATCTCCACCCACTGCGCACGAATGCGGGCCGGGGCCGACAGCACCTCTCCGCGCGCGGAGCGAACGCGACCCATGAAGAGCGTGACCGCGCGACCGTTTTCACCCGGGCCGCAGATGCGCGCAATCAGCGTGGCTGCAGACGGGATGGCGATCGGCGCACGAATCTCGCCGGCCGTCTGCACATCCACGCGCAGGAGCGGCGCCTGCATGTGGAGTGAGTCGAGCCGGGCATGAAAGAAGCCGAGCAGATACGTGCCCGCGCTCACCGAATCGATCGCGTACACGCCACGCGCATCGGCGGTGGCCGACCGGACCAGCGACGGATTGTCGGCGGAGACCAGTTGGATCATCGCGCCGCCAAGCGGTTGCATGGCGACACTGTCGAACGCCACACCACTCACACGGGCCATCGTCGCCGCCGTCGCACCCTGGGAGCCGGTCCGCTGTGCGTCGGCAGGCGCTGCGGCAGCGATCAGACACGCGACCCAGCCGGTCGCCGCCAGCCAGGCGCCGCGCGCCGAACCGCCACGAGCCGCGCCCGCAGAACGGGCCGAAAACCAGATGGTGCGTATCGCTTGTCTGACGCTGGCTCGGGCCATGTCCACTGTGTATGTCATCCGTGTCGTTCCGTCCCCCAATCCGTCACGCGCGATCCGGCTACGTCCCCGATACGTCGTGCGACGGATACTCGGCGCAGAGTACTGCCTATAGTTTTGCCAGCCAGACGTCGAATCTGGCGACAAACGCCGGACGGCGCGAGACGGCATGGCCTCCCTGCTTCAGGACAGCTCACGTGACAGATCGTGTTCGCATGTTGGGTGTTGGGGTCGCCGTGCCGGAGACGATCCGGACCAGCGAGCAGGTGGAGGCGCGCATTGCGGCCGCGAGTCCCCACTTTCGGCCGCGCGCGGGGAGTATCGCGGCGATCTCCGGCATTCATACCCGCCCCGTTGCGGATGATTCCCAGCAGTGTTCGGATCTGGCGGCGACGGCGGCCTGCCGTGCACTCGCCGACGCCGGGGTGGAGCGGGGCGATATCGATCTGCTCATTTTTGCTTCCGCCAGCCAGGATCTGCTGGAACCGGCGACCGCCAACATTGTGCAGGAGAAGTTGGGAACGTCGGCGCAGGTGTTCGATGTCAAGAACGCGTGCAACAGTTTTGTGAATGGCGTGCAGGTGGCGGAAGCCATGATTCTCTCCGGCGCGGCCACGCGGGCGCTGGTCACCACCGGCGAGCTCTGTTCGCGCGCGATCAACTGGTGTGTGCGTGACACGGACGAATTCCGCCGCAATTTTCCCGGATACACCATGGGCGATGCGGGCGCCGCCGCCGTGCTGGTGCGCTCTGACGATGCACGCGGCATCTACTACCGCCGCTTCATCACCATGAGCGAGCACTGGCCGTTGGCCACCATTCCCGCCGGCGGGTCGATGCATCCGCGCGGCGAGGAATACACCTACCTCTTTGCGGATGGTGCCGCGCTCAAGCAGGCGTTCATCGACATTGCGCCTGCGGTCGTCTGCCGCCTGCTGCGTGAATCGCACACCACCTTCGATGACTTTGACCGTATCCTGATCCATCAGGCCACGATGCCGTACCTCCAGGAGATGCTCGACGTCACGGGCATCCCGATCGATCGCGTGGAGCTGACGGCACCCACGCATGGCAACATGGCGGCGGCGTCACTGCCGGTGGCCTTTGCACAAGCGCAAGCGCGCGGAGCCATTTCGCGTGGCGACCAGGTGCTGTGGCTGGGACTCGCCAGCGGCATCAGTGTCGGCGCCATGATGATGCAGGTCTGAGCCGGCGTGCCGATGACGACGTCGTCACCATCACCATCACCATCACCTGAAGCCTCGCCTGGAGCACTGCCGGGAGTACCGACAGGAGCGCCGTCGCACGCGGACACGCGGACATCGCTGTTTGTGGTGGTGCCGTTCCACAACGAAGCGGCTGGCATGCAGGCGACGCTGGACGCGTTGTCGGCACAACAGGACACGGACTTCACGCTGGTGTTGGTGGACAACGCGAGCACGGACGCCAGCCGCACGATTGCTGAGCGCTACGCCGACGCACGCGGCCGCGCGCGCACGATGGTGATCGGGGAGGCAGAGAAGGGCACGGGTGCGGCGTCGGATACGGGTTTCCGTACCGCCATCGCGAACGGCGCCACGATCATCGCCCGCACCGATGCCGATTGTCTGCCGCATCCGGCATGGACCGCGCGAATTCGTGCCGCGATGGTGCAGGACGGTCTGGAGTTTCTGGGTGGACGGATTGCCCCACGCACCGACGACGGACGGGTCTCACTGCTGCAGCGGTTCATCCTGTTTGCGATGATCACACTCGCGGAGAACTACGGTCGCCTGCACCGTCGCGGGCCGCAGTTCAAGTACCCGTATTTCATGGCCGCGGGGAACAACCTCGCCATCACGGCGTCGCTCTACCTGCGATGCGGCGGATTTCCCCGCTCCGCCATCGAGCATACCCACGAAGACCGCGAACTGTCGGAAGCCGTGCGTACGCTCACGACGCGCGCCGCACGGCGGCCGGAGATTCTGGTGTACAACTCGGTGCGGCGCGTGCGGGCGTACGGCTACCTCAACACGCTCCGCTGGTACCGGAACCACGGATACCGTCCGCAGATCGTGGATATCCGATGACCTTCGCTGCGTCGTGGCACGAACGCCGCGTGAACTTCGCCGCCCATCCCGTCGGCTGGCCGCTCGCGCTCCTGGCGCGTCGGCTCTCGCCGGTCTTGAACGTGCCGGGGTTCGGACTGGTGGTGAGCGACGCGGAGGTGGCACACGACGTCCTCGTCAACGACGACATCTTCACAAAAAACGGCAGAGGCAGTCTGTCGGCGACCATCACCGAGTTTCTGGGGCCGTCCGCACTCAGCAACATGGACGGCGAGGCGCACGCACGACTGCGAAGCAAACTGGCGGACATCGTCGCCCCGTCGCAGGCGGGCGAACTGTTGCGCGGCTGTGTGGGTCCGCTCGACGCGCTGCAGCAGGCGCTCGAGCGCGGTGACGAGGTGGACCTTGTCTCCGCGATGCGCTGGATGAGTGGACGGATCACGTTCGATATGCTGGGCGTGACCCCGGACGGTGATGAACGGGCGGCATGCCTGGCGCTGGTGGCCCTTGGCGAGCGCATCGCGAGTGGGCTCGATTTTCGCACGCCCTCGCCGGCTCGTCTCGCGGCGGCGCGGGCCGATTGTGATCAACTGGTGGCGTACGCACGACACGGGTATGCGTCGGCCGATGCACCGCCACGCTCCTTCGTGCGCCGCCTGCGCGATCTCGGCTTTTCGTTCGACGAAGCGCGCGGTGTGCTCGGGCTCGTGTTTCTGGCGGGCACGCTCACGACCGCCGCAGCACTGCCGCGCATCGTGGCGCTGTTGATTGACACGCGCCAGTTCTCGGCGTTGCGCGACGATCCCGCCGGCATCCCGCTGGCCATTGCCGAAGGCCTGCGATTTACCACGCCGGTTCCTGCCACCATGCGTATTGCGCAACGTGATGCCACCGTGCGCGGGCACCACATTCGCGCGGGCACACGCGTGGTGCTGATGACGTGCAACCTCACACGCGACGGCCGCATGTTTCCGGACGCGTTCACGTTCTCGGCGATGCGGACGCAACCGGCACGGGCACGCAATCTCTGGTACGGGGCCGGTCCGCACTTCTGTCTCGGCTTTGCGATTGCCCAACGCCAATTGCACATGGTCTTGGAGCGCCTCGTGGCGCTCCACGGAACGTTGCGCGTCGTCGGTCGCGCGCCGGCGCGCGGCGTCATTGTGCCGGCGTATCGGCACCTGCGGCTGCGGCTCGATCCGTGAGCCGCGTCGCCGATCGACTGGCGCGCGTGGCCGCGGCACAGCCTGATGCCATCGCGCTCCTGGAGTGGAACGGGCGTCGCACCAGCTACGCGGCGCTGACGGCACGCGTGACGCGCATTCGCGACGCGCTCGCGC
>JAGNMU010000144.1 GCA_017991005.1 Gemmatimonadaceae bacterium
CTGTGATAGCGATCTTCTCCGTTGTCAAACCCGCCGTTCAACGGGATCCGTCCGAGTCACTTTCGGCGGTGGAAGAAGCGGGTGGTCGCTGCTCCCTTACGCCTGTCGCTGTTCCTGCTTCCCTGTGCCCTTGTCTCAAACATGCGGGGACTTGAGCAGGACACAGGGATGCAGGAACGGCGACAGGAGTCAGGGAGCAGGAACTGCTATCGTCAGAAATACGTGGCGAAGCCGACCTGGTACCCACCCATTCGAGCGGCCGGGTTGCCGAGGATATCGCGGGTTCGATGACGGCGGTAATTGAGCTTGATCACCGTGCTGGCATTGGGCCGCAGACTCAGCCCCGGGACCCATGCCAGGACGTCATCACGAATCGGCGCGCCGGTGGAGGAGAAGCGTCCGACATTGTGGTCGATGTACTCGGCGCGAAAGGCCAGATTGAGGGTGGCATTCGGCTGTCCCAGCATCCGGCGCTGAAGCAGCGGGAGCACCACATCCACGTGCCCGCCGCGTTGCCGGGCGCCGAACACTTCGTTGAGTGACGATGGCAATTGCACCCCGACCTGCGCGAGTTCGCCGCGAATCGTCACCCGGCCGATGGCCGTGGAGAAGTCGACAGCGGCCATGGTGACGCGACGTGCGTCGTCGACCTGGATGCCATCGACGCGATAGCGGTTGTAGATCGCCCCGTAGTACGACACGCCAAGCTCTCCCAACACTCGATGCTGCAATCCGAGACGCGCCGACACGGCGGGAGAGCCGTTGTTGTCTTCCGCAAACTGTTCGTCGCGTTTTCCCGCCGCCAGCGAGGTGCGACCTTCGGCGTTGTCGATGATGCCATCGCCGAGACCGTTGGTGATATACGCGTCGTAGGTCAGCGTCGTGCGTCGCCCCGGTCGCACGCGGCCCACCAGTCCAAAACCCACGTCGGACAACGTCGCCGGCAGAATGCGGGTGGAGACCAACGGGCGGTCGACGAACTCCCAGCGAGGTGAGTCGTGATTCTGGTTGAACGCTCCGATCGGCGGCAGGACAATCCCCATGCGAGCCGTCAGCGCGGGCGTGAGCTGCAGGTCGAGTTGCGCCGTCTCCAACGCGATTTCTTCGGTGCCGTGCTCGAATTCGAGTT
This sequence comes from Gemmatimonadaceae bacterium, assembly GCA_017991005.1. Taxonomy (GTDB): domain Bacteria; phylum Gemmatimonadota; class Gemmatimonadetes; order Gemmatimonadales; family Gemmatimonadaceae; genus Gemmatimonas. The sequence continues at coordinate 1,130 of JAGNMU010000144.1, forward strand.
CGGTGAAAAAGCGCACCCGCGTGGCAATCGGTGCGTACAGAAAGATGTTGAACCGGCGCAGCTCCATGGAGAAGCCGTCCGTCAGGCCGTCTTCCACGAAGTAGTTGGTATTGCCTTCGGCGTACCCACCGAGTGAGACGCGGCTGGTGGTCGCGATGAAGGGACGACTGTAAATGCTGCCTTGGACCGTGGCGGTGTCCCGAATGGCGCGACGGGTGGAATCGCTCTGTGCAGACAGCACCACAGGCAAGAGCGTGGCCAGCATTCCCAGCGCGAACGCACGCGCGAGATGCAGTGGCTGCAACATGGCTGCGACGTTCATGACGGCGTGCTCCGCGTCACCGGTTCATCCAGGTGAATGGTGACGCGCGTGTCGGCGACCGTCACGCGGTACTCCACCAGTGGCAGTTCGGTTGGCCCCGTGAGCACGGAGCCGTCGGCTGCGTATTCGCTGCCATGACACGGACAGACAAAGCGGTCCGCGGCCGGCTCGACCTGGCACCCACGGTGCATGCACCGTGTGGAGAGGGCCCGCACGCGATCGTTCTCGACGGCGCGCACAAAAATTGGCAAGGCGCCCTCGGGCGCATCGACCAGCACGCCAGCGGCGGTGATATCCGCCCGTGCGACCATCAGCAGGCTGCCTTGCAGCGAGGAGGGTGCAAAACGGAGTCCACCGCAGGATGCGACGAGGCTTGCGGCAACGGATGCGCCGCCCACTCGTGCGCACAGGGCGGCGGCTCCACTGTGCTCGATTACCTGCAGAAAGCGCCGACGATTCATCGTGGCTGGCGAGGAGCTCGGAGTGCGCGGCATTACAACGACCTCAAGTACGCGAGCAGCTGTTCCTGCTGCGCCGGGGAGAGTGCGTTGAACGCCGCTCGACTGCGGGACGCTTCGCCGCCGTGGAATCGAATGGCATCACGCAGCGAGTGGGCGCGCCCATCGTGCAGATAGAATGGCGTTCCGCCTTGCGCTCGCTCGGCGATGCCGACGCCCCAGAGTGGTGCGGTGCGCCACTCTGACGTCGTGGCATTGCCTTCGGTGTATCCGTCGTCGAGCTCGGGTCCCATGTCGTGCAGCAGCAGATCGGTGAACGGTTGAAACACAACGCGGTCGAGTGGCGCAATCGAGGAGCGGCCGGTTCGGAGTGTCGGTGTGTGACACGACGAACACCCGATACGCACAAACAGACTGTCGCCACTCGCGACGTCAGCGCTGGTGGCGCTGCGCCGCGGAGGAGCTCGCAGCGTGCGCAGGTAGAACACGACCGCGTCCACCACGGAACCCGGCGCTTCGGGATCGGGGACGGCATCGGCCACGATTCCGCCGCTGCGGCCACTGTGAAGCTCCTGGGGGATCAGGTCAGAGGTGATCCCCATGTCTTGCGAGTACGCGACCACGGTCTGGTGTGTGAGATCGATGGCGCGCGCTTTTTTGCCGAAGCGACCGATGTACTGGCCGTTGACGAGTGTGCGACGTGCGCGCTGCTCATGTGAGGGGGATCCACCGTGCGCCAGCACGGCGTCCACAAATGGTGTCGGCGCGACCAGCGAGAGTGTGCCGGAAATGCCGTCGCCATCGAGATCATCAGGGTCGGCGAGTGCGAGGAGCGTGGAATCCGGCACGGCCTCGAGCAAACCGAGCCCGGAGACGGCCGGTGCCATGAACTGCGCCGTTCGATGAAAGACCGACGGCAACGCTTCGGCGAGATGGCCAGCAACTGCGCGGTGCTGCAACTGCGGCCCGCCGTCGGCCTCCATGGAGTCGAATCCATCAGGACCCGGGCGCCCGAATCGCGTGATGTTGAACACCGGGTGGCCGCGGCCATCGGCGACGTGACACGAGCTGCACGAGGACGCCACGAAGAGCGGGCCGAGTCCGGTACCTGGATTGAAGTGGCGCGCAAACTCGCCGTCGCCGAACGCGTGCGCTGACGCCTGCGCGCCGGTCAGCCCATCAAACGGGCCCTCGAGCGTCAGGGTGTCGTCGGGCGCATCGGGGAGCAGCGGCCCGCCACAGGCGGCGAGTGCCGCGAGCAGACACAGCGCCGCAGCGGCGCGCGACAGACGGGGCGTGAGTAGGGACATACGTGGCGCCTGGGTAGAGCTGATTAAATGAATCCTCACATAAAACGAAATTAGGTGAGACTAAACCATTGTCAATGGCTTGCTAACTTGTGGAATCGTACCAGATGCCGCGAGGGACGGACCGCATCCGGCGAGAGACATGACGCGACGACGGACTTGCTGTTACTACTTCTGTCCTCGCGCTTCGCGCACGGCCTCATGGTTCAGGAGCGCGGCCCGCCGCAGCTCGGCAAACGCCCTGATATTCGCCGCTGTCGTCGCCGCGCCCGTCGCACCGAATATCCCCATGCGAAACGCCTCGGTCGATCCGTGCTTTCGCGTATCGCGTCCCACATCGGCCTCGATGAGGCCAACGTATCGTTCCACCATTGGCCCAAGGCGGCCCCAGTCCAGCCAGCGTTCGGCGATGTCGCCCACGTACGCGAGATACCGGGTACGCAGCGAGGGGACCTGGAGCAACCGGCTGCGTAGTGCCTTGTTGGTATCGCTGAGCGCGACCAGCGGATCGGGCGCTGCGCCATTCCCTCGTGCGCGAAATCCTTCATTCACGTCATGCGGCAGCGCCTGAAATCGGCCACGCGCATCGCGAAGCACATTAAAATCGCTCCCATCGTTCCAGTAGCCATCACCATTGGCGAGTGCGATATCGAGCGCCAGAAAGCGAAGCACCTCGTCCACATCCATCAGTGGCGCGAGCGCCGATTCCAGTTGCGCGGGCGGAGTGGTGTTCAGCGCGTGCGTGGTGCGCACGAGCGCCCGCCACGCGAGTGTGTCGTCTTTGCCTTTCTGTTCGTACCAGCGACGATAGGCCTGAATATCGTCACCGAGGTAGTTGAAGCCGCCACCAAAGGAGTTGTTGGGTGATTTCCATCGGGTGCCAGCCGTGTTCCCAAAACGGTCCTTGAGCAGCTGTTTGCTGAACGTCTGCTGGTTGACGTAAAGACCCCACAGTTCGCCGTTCACCACCATGCGAATGAGATTGGCGCGAGGAGCCGGGATATACTCGCGCGCGATATCCAGATAGAGCACCGAACGCAAAAACGTCGGGTCCTGATTGGAGTTCAGGAAATTGAGCGACGTATGACCGAGCAGCGATTGTTCACGCCACGTGTCCATGTTCACCGAGAACGAGCGTTTGAGACCGTCGGGCACCATGTGAAACGAGTTGTTGCCCCGAAAACTCACGCCCACGTCGCGGTACATCTTGCCGTCGACGACCATGGTGGCCGGCACCTCGACATCGGTGTGCCAGAAGTCGGCGAGCTCGCGCTCCCAGTCGTCGTGGTCGAAGGTCAGAAAGACGGTGCGCAGCGCGTCGGGCGCATAGAGGTCGACTGACGCCGGATACGAGCGGACCTCCGCCGGTGTGACGTGCGCACCGGCCGATCCGGTGGCAGGCAGACGTTGGCCGCGCATCGGTTGCCGCAATTCGGGATGTGCCACCAGATAGGCTCGCGCGCTGTCGCGTTCGGCGCGATCGAGACGTCGGTTGCGGTTGCGATCAAAGCGTGCGAGCAACGGGGTATCGGTCTCCGCTCCTTGCGGCGCGGGGCCCTGCCGCGCCGCCGGCGGAACCGCGGTAGGCGTCTGCGAGGACGCCGTGAGCGGGAACAGCACCATCAGAAGCGCGCAGCGGGCGCCAAGCAGGCGTAGCATACGAGGCCGTCCTCAGTTGGGTCGTGCTGTCTTGTCGAGTGCCGCGCGCAAACCCGCAGCCAATTTGACTGCGTCGTCGTTCGCCCAGAAGTGCATGAACAGCAGGCGTGGCGATTCATCCAGCATATGGCTGTGCAGCGCCGTCACCTCGATCCCGTGCGCACGCAGCGCTCGAATCACCGGATTGACCTCGGCCGCTATCATCACGAAGTCGCCGGTAATGGCGGCTTTGCCGTTGCCGGTCGGCTGAAAGTTCATCACCGTCGCGACGCCCATCGCCACGGGAATCTCCAAGCCGTGCGCCATGATGCGTTCGGCGCGCGGCGCGTTCACCTGGTACACGCCTCCAGTCACGCGGCCGCTCACGCCTAGTGCGCGGGCAATGGCCGCCGTATCAAGGCTGAAAGGGGCCACGGGCCCGGCTGGCGGCGGCGTCATCGGTGTCTTGCTCTTCGCCAGGGCAGTGCGTATGGCCTGCGACAATTTCGCTGCATCACCGTGCGCGTCGATGTGCATGTACAGCACGCGCGGCGACTCGTGGAGCACGTGATGATGCAGCGCCGTCTGCTCCACGCCGTTCGCTTGCAGCGAGGTCATCACCGCGGTCACCTCATCTTCGGTGAGCACCAGATCGCCCATCACAACTGCATCATTCGACCCGGCCATGCGTTTGAAGGCGACCCAGGAGCCAAGGGCGAAGGTCGGTCGCAGTGTGACACCGTTGGCAACCACGGTGAGGTCGGAGCGAGGAAAGCCGAAGCGCAGTACGTCGCCAGCCTGCATGCTGCCACGCCCGCCGAGTGCGCGCTGAACACTTGCCCACGCGGGACCGCCGTCGGCTGGTGTTGTCGTGACTTGACCGTGTACCGGCGCGGTCGCGCAGGCCGCAAGTAACGAGATGCACGCGACGCGGAGTGCAAACACAACCGCAACGGGACGTGACATGGGACGCTCGTGTGAAGGCGAATGGGTGACGCGGCCAACGAACATACCCCAGCAAGGGGACGTTCGATGCACCCCTTCGGGGGAATCTACCGTTGCCGCCGATCATCGCGTGGCGCGACTCCATCGGGGTTCTCCAGACCCGGCGGAACGCCGTGCACCGCGGAAGGCGGACACGACCTTGCGCAATCGCGGTCGCGCGTGTCTATACTTCAGCGATGCGCCGCCCCCTGTCCGTGCAAGTTCTCGCGATGCTCGTGGCCCTGCTCAGCAGCGTGGCCGCGCCGGCATCTGCGCTGATGCATGGCATGATGCACGCGCATCCGGCGCACGCGCATTCGACCCACGCGCATGCGGCGCACACGCAGCCGGCGCACACGGAGCCGGCGCACACGCACGTGGAGGCGGAGACCGCGGCGAACGCGCACGAACCGCACGACCATGACCGGCCCGCCGTCGAAGTCGCCCTCGACCGCGAACAGGTGCTGGTCGGCATCTCCGATTACACGCGCTGGCGTGGTTCGGCGGCCGAAGCGACGGATGTCGACGACACCCACGCGCATCCGGCGATTGGTGCGGGCGTGCGCGCGCGTGATGGGGAGACGCTCCGTCTGCCGACGACGGGAGCTGCACTTGCCTCGCGCTCCGATGGTCTCGACGCGCAGACCGTGCGCGCATCGACCGCATCGGCGCCGACGCGCTCTATGTTGGCCCGCCCCGACCCGGGCGGCACCGCTCCTCCGCAATTGCGAGCTCCTCCCGTCGGCTGAGGCTGACAGTCTTGCTGCGCGCGCCACACATCGGCCCCGCAACAGTCTGCAGCGTTTTCTGGTGATTGCGCGTGGCTGACGCCGGTAGTCCGGCGTATCGGCCCGCTCCTCAACATCCCGGAACCTCCCGACGTGTCTACAATCGTTCTGCATCACGCACGCGTGTTCGCACGCGTGTTCGCATGCGTGCCTGCTCGCGTCCTTTCGCGATGGCTCGCGCGCGGACGACCTATGCGACGAGCGCCGCAACCGCCTGTTGTGATCGCATTCGTCCTCGCGCTGGGCGCAGCGCTCGGCGCAACGCCCGGCGTGCTGACCGCGCAGATTTCTCTGCGCACGGCGCAGCTCTCGGCGCGCGCGAGCAGTCCCTCGATTCGAGCGGCACGAGCGGCGGTCTCCGCGGCGGCGGCGCACGAGCGCCAGGCGGGCAGTTGGGCCAATCCGTCGTTGGCGTACGGCCGCGAGCAAACGTCGCGCGGCGGGCAACGCAATGCCCAGAACATTCTGCAGATCGAGCAGTCCGTCGAGATCGCCGGGCAGCGCGGGGCACGCGTCGCCCTGGCTCGATTGCGGACATCGGCTGCCGAAGCCCGGCTGGCGGATGCACAAGCAGAGCTCGATTTCGAGGTGGCACGCCTCTTCACGGCCGCGATCGCGGCTGACGGAAAGGCGCGCATCGCCGAAGAAAGCGCCAGCGCCTTCACTGAGGCGCAACGCGTCAGCGATGCCCGACTGGCAGCAGGTGACATTTCGGGCTATGCCGGTCGCCGCCTGCGCCTCGAAGCCGCGCGACACGCGGCGGTGCGCGCGAGTGCACAGCTCGAGCGCCGGAGCGCGCGACTGGCGCTTGCGACACTCACCGGCATCACCGTGGGTAGCACCGATTCGCTGTCATCCGCTGAGACGCTCACTGAGCAAGGGCCCGCACTTGAGGCAAGCGGACCGGATTCGCTTCGTGCACTCGCTCGACGCGAACGCTCGGACCTGCGCGCTGCGCTGCTGGACGCCGAGGCCTCCGAAGCCGAGTCCCGGTTGTCAAAACGCGAACGCATCCCGTCACCCACGGTCTCGGTGGGATACAAGGGCGAACGCGTGGCCGACCCGGTTGTTGGCTCGCTCACGGGGTTCTCCGGATACGTCGCAGGATTTTCCATGCCACTGCCATTTTTCGATCGACGTGCCGACGCGATTGCCGCGCTGCAATTCGAAACGCAACGAGCCTCGGCGCACGTCGAGGTGATCCAGCGCCGCATCGATCGAGAGGTGCTGGACGCTTACGACGCGTTGGCGGCGGTGGACGCGCAAGTGCGCGTGCTCGCTCCGCACATCGGAGAGGCGTCGCGCGTCGCGCTGCGCGCCGTTCAGCTCTCCTACGCCGAAGGAGAGATCTCACTGCTCGAATGGTTGGACGCCACGCGTGCCTATCACGAGGCCGAGTCGGTCTACATCACCTTGCAGGCGGACATGGCGCTTCGCCGTGCGACCCTGGCGCGCGCCGTCGGGGCGCGCATTTCCACTCCGCCTGCCTCTGAGCGCCTTCCATGAACCTCACGACGATGCTCACACGATCACTACGCACGGCTGCGTACGCGGCGGCCGTTCCACTGCTCCTGGCCTGTGGTTCACGCGCGGGGTCGATCAACGCGGATTCGTCCGCAGCCGCCGAGCCGGCCGGTGGCGCGATTACGCTCTGGACGGATTCAACGGAGCTGTTCATGGAGCATCCGGCGCTGGTTGTCGGTGCACCCGGAAAGTTCGCCGTCCACTTGACCGACCTGACCGATTTCGCACCACTGCGCAGCGGACGCATCACCCTGCGATTTGTGCCGCGTACGAGCAGCGCAGCGGTAGTGGTGGTGCAGGAGGCGCCGAGATCGCCGGGCATTTACGGACCGAGCCCGGCATTCACGAATCCGGGCGTGTACGACCTGACGATTGTCGTCGAGAGTCCTCAGGCGCGCGACAGCATCACCGTGCCCGATCTGCGAGTGTATGCGAGCGCGGCAGAGGCACCCAAAGAGGACGGCGCGAGCGAGGATGGCATCCCATTCCTCAAGGAACAACAGTGGAAGACCGATGGCTTCCGCACGGAGTTCGCGGTGAGTGGCGAAGTGGCCGAGTCGTTTGCCGCCAGCGGCGAAATCCAATCGGCAGCGGGACGACTGGCGGAGGTGGCCGCGCCCATCGCCGGACTGATCGACGCCGCGAGTGTTGCGTCGTCGCCGGTACCGGGGCAGCGCGTGACGCGAGGGCAGGTGCTGGCGTATCTTCGTCCGTCGATTGGCGATGGCGGCAGCGCGTTTACCGACGCACGCGCAACGCTGCGCGAAGCCGAGGACGAACATGCGCGCGCGGTGCGGTTGTTCGCCGTGGAAGCGATCTCGCAGCGTCGACTGCATGAAGCAGAGAATCGCCTGCGTGCTGCCCGCGAGGCGTTGGCCGGACTCGGCGCCGGCGAACTTGCGGCAAATGGCATGATCGCGGTGCGAGCGCCGATCGGCGGCACCGTGGCGGAGCGTCACATTGTCCCCGGGACACGGGTCGATGCGGGTACGACGCTGTTCACGCTTGTGGACCCCTCCGTCGTCTGGTTGCTCGTGCATGTGCCGGCTGTGAACGCCGCGAGAATCGACCG
>JAGNMU010000629.1 GCA_017991005.1 Gemmatimonadaceae bacterium
AGCAGCGCCAGCGCCGTGATGTTTCGCGTGCGACGGGTCATCACGGGCGCACCACCGGACGTGTGACCGGCGTCAGCAGCTCCTGCTCGGTCAACTTGATTGCCCGACGCGATTCCGGCGACAACAGCACACTCGTCACGCGTGGTTTGTCCTTGATGTACGTGGTGGTGTAGCGCATGAGATCCGTGATTCGCTGCTGGGCCATCTGGTCGGTGTAACCCATGAAGTAGTTGAGACTCGCGACGCTCCACCAAAAACCGATGGTGTGCGCGATTTCGGAGGCCTTCTCGATACCAAACGCACTCGACGTGGTGCGCTGCGCCTTGACCGCTTCCAGTTCGCGCGGCGTCACGTACGTGGGGTCGGTAAACCGGGCGATTTCGCGTTCGAGCGCTGCCATGGCGGGACGAAACTTCTCGGGCGTCGTTTGTCCGCTGATCGAGATCGGCCCCACCTGATTGAGCGTGTAGTAGTTGACGCCGATGCCCTGCCACAACCCCGTGTCCACGAGGTTCTTCTGAAAGGTCGATCCTGGCGTGTTCAACGCGTCGCTGAACACATCCGCGGCAAACGTCGCAGCGGGATCCTTGCCCACGCTCGGCCCCTGCCACTGAATCAGCACCGCGACCGCATTGATCGGCTGTTCGACGATCAGCGACTTGTTTCCGTCGAGCGCCGGGATGGGCGGGATCGGATCGGCCACAAACGGATCCGCACCACGCGGCCAGTCGCCGTAGTACTTCTCGGCGAGTGCAAACACCTTCTCCGGATCGACATCACCAGTCACGATGAGCGTGCTGTTGTTTGGCACGTAGTACTTCTTCTGGATATAGCGCATCTGCTCGGGCGTGACCTTCGCAATCACGTCGCGATCGCCAATGGTGTTCTTGCGACTGCCTTGGCCCGGATAGAGCAATGCCGTCGACTTCTGGATGAACTCAAAGCCCGGCTCGGCTTCGTTGCGGTCATACTCGCCAAGCACGACTTCTTTTTCCCGCTTGAGTTCATCCTCACGGAAGAGCGGATTGCGCAGGGCGCTCGCCAGGAAGCGCAAACCACCGTCGAGCGAATCGGCGGGCAGCGTGAGATAGTAGTTCACCACCTCTTCGCGCGTACTGCCGTTGAAGACCGCGCCCAGTTCGGCGGCGCGATCGGTGAACATGTCCGGCTCAGGCAGGTCTTTGTTGGCCTTGAAGAACATGTGTTCGTACATGTGCGCCAGTCCCGCATACTCGGGCGACTGCGTAAACGCCCCGTTGCGGACATCGATCTCGAGCGTGGCAATCGGGACACCGTGGTTTTCCACGACGATGATTTCCAACCCGTTGGCCAGCACCTTGCGGCGCAGCACCTTCTCCAGTTCGGCGCGCGATTGGGCGACGACGGGCGCCGGAAGCACTGCCGGCGAAGCCGTCGCCAGCAGGGCCATCAGCCAGAGCTGTCGAGCGGTGAGACCGATGCGAGGAAAGACGGGCATTCGAGGACGTGTAGAGGAAAGAGCGGACGGCGTCTGGCACTGGGATGAACTCATCCCTACCCCAGCGGCAAACGCGGGGGTCCGGAACTGAGTTCGCGTGGTCGACGTAGTGATCACGTCGTTCCGAACGATGCCATGTCAGCACGCCTTCCCGCCAGCGTGGTCGCGGCACCACGAGACGCCGAAACCGGTGCTATCCTGTCTCGAAGCACATCGTGTTGCCAATTCCCCCGATCCCAACCGCCGCCATGTCGCGCCTGCTCAAGATCCTCGCCCTCGCTCTCGGTTTTCTCCTCGTATCCGCCTACGGGTACGGGCGAGTCAAGAACCCCGAGAAGCGCGAGCTGACACTTGCCGCGCGCGAACAGGCGCCGGGCGAGTTCATCTCCCTGACCGATGGCGCCACGTACTACGAGGTTGCCGGGCCGGATACCGGGCGTGTCGCCGTTCTGGTGCACGGGTTTTCCGTGCCGTCGTACATCTGGGACTCCACGTTCAACGCGCTGGCGGCGTCCGGGCATCGGGTATACCGCTACGATCTGTTTGGCCGAGGGTGGTCCGACCGCCCCGACGCGAAGTACGACAGTGCCATGTACGTGAATCAGCTCAATGAGCTGATGGACTCGCTGCACATCGCGACCAAGGTCGATCTCGTCGGTCTGTCGTTTGGCGGTTTTGTCACCGGTCGCTTTGCAGCCGCGCGACCGGAACGGGTGCGCACGTTGACGCTCGTTGATCCGGTGGCGCAGGCGCGCGCGATGCCCGGATTTCTCAAGACGCCTGTCATTGGCGAATGGGTCTGGCAAGTGACGCAGGTGCCCGGCATGGCCGAGGGCCAGAGCTCCGACTTTCTCCACCCGGAACGCTACCCGACGTGGGCCGACCAGTATCGCACACAAATGCAGTTTGCCGGCTTTGGTCGTTCCCTGCTCCGCTCGGCGATCAATTCGATGACGGTTGATTTCGGGGCGCTGTACAAAGCAGTCGGCGCCACTGGCATCCCCGTCTTGCTGATCTGGGGCAAGCAGGACCAGACCGTGC
>JAGNMU010000145.1 GCA_017991005.1 Gemmatimonadaceae bacterium
TGGGCGGTCTGGCTGGCAGCAGCGATGCGGTCTTTGTCGCGGCCCTGGCTCGTGCGCTGCCACAACGTCTGGTGGTCGTGGTCACCGACCAGGTCGGTGATGCCGAACGATGGCTCGCCGATCTGCAGGCACTCGTCGATGACATTCCGGTGGCGCTGTATCCGCCACGCGAAGGGTTTGGTGAGGTCGAGCCACACACGGAAGTCGCGGGTGAACGTGTAGAAACCCTCGAAAAACTGGGGCGGAGCGCGGTGCGTCTGCTGCTGACCACGGCACGCGCCGTCCTCGAGCGCACTTCGTTGCCGGGAACGTTGGCGGGTGCGCGGTTGGAGTTGCGCAAAGGGGATGTCCGGCGCCCGGAAGATCTGGCATCCCACCTCGAATCGATCGGATTCGAACGGGTGCCGATGGTCGAAGATGTCGCGCAGTTCTCCGTGCGCGGTGGCATCGTGGACATCTACTCGTTCGGCATGGCCGAACCGGTGCGCCTTGAATTCTGGGGCGATGATATCGTCGAGTTGCGCCACTTCGATCTGAACACGCAGCGCAGCACGCGCGATGCCGAGCTGGCGCTCATTCTCCCCGTCGACGGGCGGACGCAGGATCAGGACGGTGTGATCGAGCGCGTCACGCTCTCTGAACTCTGGCCGCCCGACGCGATCGTCGTGATGCCATCGGGGAGTTCGGTACTGCCAGAGCTGGTGCGCACGTGGGATGAGGCGGCACACCATATCGAGCTGGCCCGTCGTCGTGGGGAAGCGTTCGTATCACGCGACGCGCTCTTTGCACCGCCGCCGGAGATGGCGTCGCGGCTGGCACGGTTCGGAACCGTGCGCATTGCGCCGCCACCGATGCGCGCCGTCAGCGCGTCGTCCGCCGATCTGCAGCCGGCCGGTCCCGAACCGGATGTCTCATTTCCGATCCGGCCTCCGGAACTGATCTCGCGCGATCTGCGCGTACTGCGTCGGCTGCAGCGCGATGGGTTGCACACGGTCATTCTGTGCGACAACGCGGGGCAAGCCGAGCGACTCGACGAACTGCTGGGGGAAGACGGCCCGGTCTCCGCGTCGCTCGCCATCGGGGTGCTCGGCGGCGGCTTCGTGGTGCCGAATGTGGTGCGGGTGCTCACCGACCATGAGATCTTCCGGCGTGATCGCCGCCTGCGTCGCACGCGCAAGTACACCACCGGCGCGGCGCTCGATACGCTCGGTGCGCTCAAGCCGGGGGACTATGTCGTGCATCTGGAGCACGGCATTGGCATCTATCGCGGCATCGAGAAGATTTTCGTCCGCGAGAGCACCATTGAAGCGGCGGTCATTGAGTACGAGGGCGGCGACCGGCTGAACGTGCCGCTGTATCGCATCGACCAGATCGAGCGATATCGCAGCGCGCACGATGTGTCGGAAGACGCGCCGGCGCCGCGCTTGCACAAGCTGGGCGGCAACCGATGGAAGCAGCAGCGCGAAAAGACGCGCATGGCCATTCTCGAGATGACGCAGGAGCTGATCGAGCTCTACGCCAAACGAAAGGTCACCACGCGTCCACCGCACGCGGTGGACACCGCCTGGCAGCGGCAACTCGAGAGTTCGTTCCTCTTTGAGGACACGCCCGACCAGCGCAAGGCGACGGTCGACGTCAAGAAGGATCTTGAAGGCGAACGGCCCATGGATCGCCTGCTGGTGGGTGATGTCGGGTACGGGAAAACGGAAATCGCCATTCGGGCGGCGTTCAAGGCCGTGCAAAGCGGGCGGCAGGTGGCGGTGCTCGTGCCCACCACCATTCTGGCGGAACAGCACGCGCGCAGCTTTGGCGACCGGTTGGCGGACTTCCCCGTGGTTGTCGAAGTCATGAGCCGCTTCCAGACGGCCAAGGAGCAGGCCGTGGTGGTGGAGAAGCTGCGGAAGAAGCAGATCGACATCGTGATCGGCACGCACCGGCTGCTCAGCCCGGATGTGCAGTTCGCCGATCTCGGCCTCATCGTGGTCGACGAGGAGCATCGATTTGGCGTGAAGCACAAGGAACGGCTCAAGCAGCTCAAGCTCGAGACCGACGTGCTGACGCTGACGGCCACGCCGATTCCGCGTACGCTGCACCAGTCGCTGGCCGGCCTGCGTGATCTGACCATCATGCAAACGCCGCCGCGCGATCGCTCGCCCGTTCTCACCTTTGTGGAGCCGTGGGATGACGCCCTCATTGAAGAGGCCGTATCGCGCGAGCTGGACCGCGGCGGGCAAGTGTTCTTCGTGCACAATCGCATCGAAACGATTCAGGCCATCGCCGATCACCTGCAGCGGATTGTGCCGCGTGCCAAGGTGGCGATCGGTCACGGTCAGATGAAGGAGCGCGAACTCGAAACGGTCATGCGGCAGTTCGTCGAAGGCGAGGTCGATATCCTCGTGTCGACATTGATCGTTGAAAGTGGACTCGATGTGCCCAATGCGAACACGATGTTTGTGAATCGCGCCGATCATCTCGGGCTCGCACAGCTCTACCAGTTGCGCGGGCGTGTGGGGCGGTCCCATCGACGCGCCTACTGCTTCCTGCTTGTTCCCGATCGCCTGGACGATGATGCCGAACGGCGGTTGTCGGTGCTGGAGCACCACACCGAGCTCGGCTCCGGCTACCGGGTGGCGCTCAAGGATCTCGAGCTGCGTGGAGCGGGCAACCTGCTCGGTCCCGAGCAGTCGGGCTTTGTGCATTCGGTCGGTTTCGACCTCTACCTCAGGCTGCTCGACGAGGCCGTGCGCCAGATGTCGGAAGGCCCGGGGCAAAAGGCATGGATTCCCGCCGACGTCTCACTCGACTTCCCGGCCTACCTGCCGGATGAGTACATCACCACCCAGGACGCCAAGCTGGACGTCTATCGGCGTCTCACGGCCCTGCGGCTGCCCAAGGACATCGAAGCGCTCCAATCGGAGGTCCGAGACCGCTTTGGCCCGCTGCCGCCGCCCGCCCAGGCGCTGTTTGGCACGGCCATGCTCCGGGTGATCGGGGCGGCCCTCCAGGTGGACGGGGTGCTTGTGCGCGCCTCGGAGGCCCGTGTTAGTTTCAGGGCTGACGCCATTCCGCGCCTGAAAGGGCTGTCGGCTGCTTTCCATGATGTCCAGTTCCAGGTGGACGTCCGCCGAACGCAGCCGCTGGCTCTCAAGCTGACCCGACTGGGTGGCGCGGAAATGCTCGAAGGATTGGTGCGCGCCCTGCGTGCCCTCTCATCCTGACGGCAAGGGGTGGTAGTCTCACCGGCAACCATGAGCACGCCGTTGGGGTCCCACCTCATACACCTCAATCACTCCGGTTCCGGAGTTCGACTCGATGAAATCGTATCGTTTGCCTGCTTTCGCCGCCGCTGCGTTTGCCATCGCCTGTGGTGCTGCATCCAACCCGGATGTCGCCGCCACCGTCGGAAGCGAACAGCTCTCGGTCACGCGCCTCGCCGATGTGATCGGCAACTCTCAGGCGCCGCTCGAGAAGGACGTGGCGCGCACGATCGCCGAGCTGTGGGTCAATTACCAACTGGTCGCGACCGCGAGCGCCAAGAGTGACTCGCTGAGCGACAAGAAGACCATGGACGATGCGCTGTGGTCGAACGTGGAGAACCTGCGGGTCAAGAAGTTCTACGACACGTATCAGAAGACGTGGGATACGGTCAAGGTCGGCTCCGACGAGGAGCGGTACAACTCGGGTGAGAAAATGGCCGCACGCCATATTCTCGTCCGCCTCGAGCCGACGGCCACACCCGAACAGAAGGCTGCGGCGCTCAAGAAGATCACGGCCATTCGCGCCGAAGTGACGCCGGCGAATTTTGCCTCGGTCGCGACCAAGCGCACCGAAGAGCCGGGTGGTGCTGAGCGTGGTGGCGAACTGCCGCTCTTTGGCGCCAGCGAGATGGTGGCCGAGTTCGAAACGGCCGTCAAGGCGATCAAGCCGGGTGAGATCTCACAGCCGGTGCTGACGCAGTTCGGATATCACGTCATTTACCGCATGCCGTTCGCCGAAGTGAAGGACAAGTTTGCGCCGATGGCGGCACAGCGGAACGCCGCGATTGCCGACAGCGCGTACCTGGCCGGCGCGGAGAAGAACGCGAAAGTCGAACTGGTCAGCAACGTCGCGGTGACCGCCAAGGCGATCGCCCGCAACCCGATCGGCTATCGCAAGGACAAATCGGCGCTCGCGAAGTACAAGGGCGGCGAACTGACCGCGATGGAATTTGCAGATTGGATCGCGGCCTACCCGCCGCAGTCGCAGGTCAAGCCGCAGCTGATCGCCGCGCCGGACTCGCTGGTGGAGAAGTTCGTCAAGCAGATCGTGCGCAACGAGCTGATGCTGCGCGCCGCCGACAGCGCCAAGGTCGGCGTGGACACGGCCGAAGTCAGCAACCTGTATCTCAACTTCAAGAACGCCGTCACGCAGACGTGGACGGGCCTGGGCATCGATCCTACCAAGCTGGCCGACAGCGCCAAGACGGGTGGAGATAAGGCCAAGATTGCCGCGGCGAAGATCGAAGCGTACTTCGATAAGCTCGTGAAGAACGAAGCGCAGTTCGTCGACGTGCCGTACCCGGTCGCGCGTGCGTTGCAGAACAAGTACCCGTTCTCGATCAACGACGCGGGACTCGACAAGGCGGTTGAAAAGGCCAAGACCGTTCGTGCCACGGCCGATTCACTCCGTGCGAAGCAGGGTGGTGCCGGTGCGCCGCCGGCCGGTGCACAGCCACCTGCTGGTGCCCCGTCGCCCGGCGGACCGCCGGCCCAGAAACCCTGATCACCTGATCGGGTACACAACCTGATGACTCGCACCTTTTCTCGATTCCTGACCGGCGCCGCGATGTTTGCGGCGCCGCTGTCACTTTTCCTCGGCGCACCGCTGGTGACGGCGGTCCACGCACAAGGCGCGGCGCAGCCCGTGCCACCCAAAGCGCCCGCGCGCGATACCGCCAAATCGAAAGAACTGCCCGTGGACGGGGTGGCGGTCGTGGTCGGTGATCAGGTGGTGCTGATCAGCGAGGTCACCGCCGAGGCCATCCGGCGCGTGTCCGCAGGCTATCCCGCCAAGACACGCGAAGAGGTCGTCAAGCTGGAAACAGAGGTGCGTGATCAGCTCGCCGAGGCGGAGCTGCTCGTGCAGAAGGCGAAGGCGGAAAAGATCGAAGTCAACGAAGCCGATCTCACGCGCAGCGTGGACGATCAGGAAAAGAGGGTGAAGGCGCAGTTCAAGACGGAAACCGAGTTCCGGCAGGCGCTCAAGGAAAACGGATTCGGATCGTACGATGAGTGGCGCAAGATGCAGACCGATCTGTTGCGCCGAGACAACTTGCAGAAGGACCTCATCACCAAGCTGCGCCGTGATGGCAAGATGACGGCGGTGAATGTGTCCGAGGCGGAAGTCACCGCCACCTACGAGGAGAACAAGGCGCGTCTGCCACGCAAGGAAGCGCGTGTGGGCATCCGGCAGATTGTGCTGGCCACGAAGCCGTCGGAAGCGTCCAAGAAGCGGGCGCGTGCGCTCGTGGACTCACTCCGCGCCGAGTTGGAAAAGCGCCCGGACGACTTCGAATCGATGGCCAAGAAGTTCTCGACGGACGTCGGGAGCGGCGAGTTGGGCGGCGATCTCGGGTGGAATCGTCGTGGACGCATGGTCCCCGAGTTCGATCGCATGATGTTCGCGCTCAATCCGGGCATGCTGAGCCCCGTGGTCGAGACGACGTACGGCTATCACATCATCCGCGTCGATCGGGTCCAGCCGGCGGAAGTGAAGGCGCGTCACATTCTCATTGGCTGGAAGGTGGATTCGGCCGACGAAGCCCGCGCCAAACTCACCGCCGATTCGATTGCGAAAGCGTGGCGCGACGGGGCGAGCTTCGATTCGCTGAGCGTGCGATTCCACGACTTGGCGGGCGGCGAGGAAAAAACGATCCCCGAGTACGTGCGCGATTCACTGCCCGAGGTGTATCGCAACGCGCTCGAAGGAAAGAAGCTCAACGATATCCTCGATCCGTTTCCGATTCCCAGCCGCGATCCGGGCGTGAACAAGTACGTGATCGCGCAGGTCTCGTTCCTTGATGAAGCCGGGGAATACACGCTGGCGGAGATGCGTGAACGCATTCGTGCACAGCTTTCCGAAGAGCGAAGCATGCGCCGCCTGATCGACAATCTGAAAAAGCAGACGTACGTGTCGGTGCGCTACGACCCGGCGAAGGCGGCAGGCTCAATTACGCCGTGATGCGGCTGGCGGTCACGCTGGGTGATCCACGGGGCATCGGTCCCGAGGTCACCCGAAAAGCGCTCGCCGATGCCCGCGTCCAGCAGGTTGCCGCGGCGCTCGATATCACGTGGGTGCTGGTCGGACCGGAGGGCACGGTCGTCCCGGTCGACGAATCGATCGGGGTGTGGGATGCCACTGGCGATCCGCGCGTCGACATGCCGCGAGCCGGAACGTTGGCGGGATTGGCCGTCGCTCGCGCCACGGCGCTCGCGTTGTCGGGCGCGGTGCAGGGGATGGTCACGGCCCCGCTCGACAAGGCCGCGCTGCACGCCGGTGGGTACGACTATCCTGGCCATACCGAAATGCTCGGTGCCCTCGCCGGAGTGCCCACCACCATGATGCTCGCCTCCGACCGGCTCCGTGTCGTGCTGGCGACGACCCACGTCCCGCTGCGCGAGGTGCCCGTGCTGCTGACGGCGCAGGCCATCGCGCAGGCGGCGGACGCCACCCGCGAGGGACTGCGCTCCGGGTTCGGGATCGCGGCGCCACGCATTGCCCTGTGTGCGCTCAATCCGCATGCCGGCGACGGTGGACGGTTTGGCACGGAAGACGAGACCGTGCTGGCCCCGGCCGCGCGCGCGGCGGGAATCGCCGGACCATTTCCGGCTGACACGGTGTTCGTCCGCGCAATGCGCGGCGAGTTCGACGCGGTGATTGCGCCGTATCACGACGTGGGCATGACCGCCATCAAGGTGGCGTCGTTTGGGGAGGCGGTGAACGTCACGCTTGGTCTCCCCTTCGTGCGCACGTCACCCGATCATGGAACGGCGCTCGACATTGCCGGGCAGGGGATCGCGTCCCCCGAGAGCATGGTCGCCGCCATGATGCTTGCGGCGACCTTGGTATCGCGCCGAACATCGGCGCTCGGGTAAGTCAGGGCGACAGCTCTTCGTCGCTGTCCTGTGGCACAGGATGTTCGCCGGTTTCACCGCGGCGCTGCTCATACTCCGGGCGATCTTTATAGCCGTATCCGCCGAACACTTCGCCGCCACGCATGTAGTCGTTGCCGTATCCGCGACCAATGGGGTACCCATCGGCCGTGCGCTTCTGTTGCTCGTGCATCGGAAGCCTCCGTAAGCGGGTGTGCCAACACGGTACGATCAATCATCGCGACGGGCAAGCAGGGTTAACGGTGGCACCAGGATTTCCCGGGACGATTGGGGACCGATCAGGTCGCTATGGCGTAACGAACACGGGGAAAAGCACTTACCGAGGGTTTTTGGGCACCGGAGGCCATTGAATCCGGGGTCTGCACTCCGCTATCTTTTCAGGCTATGCAGATTCGCAATATCGCCATCATCGCGCACGTCGACCACGGGAAGACCACCCTCGTCGACAAAATGCTCCGCCAAGCCGGGGCCTTCCGCGAAAATCAGGTCGTTGAAGAGCGCGTGATGGATTCCAACCCGCTCGAAAAAGAGCGCGGCATCACGATCCTGGCCAAGAACACGTCCATCCGCTGGAAGGACACGAAGATCAACATCGTGGACACGCCGGGACACGCGGATTTCGGTGGGGAAGTCGAGCGCATTCTGCGCATGGTCGAGGGCGTGCTGCTGGTCGTCGACGCGTTCGATGGACCGATGCCGCAGACGCGTTTCGTGTTGCGGAAAGCGCTCGAACTCGGGCGTACGCCGATCATCGTGATCAACAAGATCGATCGTCCGGGCGCCGATCCGCTGCGCGTACACGACGAAGTGTTGTCACTGTTTATCGAGCTCGAAGCCACCGAAGAGCAGCTCAATGCGCCGGTGGTGTACGCGAGTGCCAAGCAAGGCGTCGCGACGATGGATATGGACGTTCCTGCCGTCGATCTCGAGCCGCTGTACAAGACCATCGTCGACATCGTGCCACCACCGCCGTCTGACGCGACTGGCACCTTCCAAATGCTCGTGTCCACGATCGAGTATTCGGCGTACTTGGGACGTATGGCCATCGGCCGCGTTGAGCGTGGCGTGATCCACCATGGTGACTCGATTGCGCTGTTGCCATTCGAGAGCGATAAGCCGGTGCAGCGTGGCCGCGTGTCCAAACTCTACGGATACGAAGGCCTTGAGCGCATCGAAATCAAAGAAGCCTCGGCGGGTGAGATCGTACTGCTCGCCGGATTTGAAGACGTCGATATCGGGAGCACGCTGACCGATCCCGAAGCGCAGGAAGCGCTGCCCGGTATCAGCGTGGAAGAGCCGACCATCAGTGTCGACTTCCTGGTGAACAACTCACCGTTCGCCGGCAAAGATGGCAAGTTCGTCACGTCGCGTCAGCTGCGCGAGCGACTGTACAAGGAGCTCGAGCGGAACGTGGCGCTCAAAGTGGAAGACAGCGATAGCACCGATGCGTGGAGTGTCTCAGGCCGAGGTGAACTTCACCTGTCGATCCTGATGGAAACGATGCGTCGCGAAGGCTTTGAGTTTCAGGTGTCTCGTCCGCGCGTGATCACGCGCATTGGGGACAACGGCGAAAAGCTCGAGCCGTTCGAAGAGCTCGCGATCGATGTGCCCGAGGACTACCTCGGCACGGTGATCGAAAAGCTTGGCCCCCGGAAGGCCGAGATGATCGAAATGAAGAATCCGGGCCAGGGGTTGGTGCGCTTGCTGTACAAGGTGCCCGCCCGCGGATTGTTCGGCTACCGCAGCGAATTCCTGACCGACACGCGCGGCACGGGCATCATGCACCACCGGTTCCTGGAATACGGGCCGTGGGCGGGTCCCCTGTCGGGTCGCTCACGTGGCGTGCTCGTGTCCATGGAAAACGGCACGATCATCGCGTTCGCGCTGTTCAGTCTGCAGGAACGGTCGACGCTGTTCGTCACTCCGGGCGACGCGGTGTACGAGGGCATGCTGATCGGTGAAAACTCCAGACCGGGTGACATGGACGTCAACCCGACGAAGGAGAAAAAGCTGTCCAATATCCGCACCAAGTCGACCGACGAAAACATCA
>JAGNMU010000146.1 GCA_017991005.1 Gemmatimonadaceae bacterium
GCCTCGGCCCGTGCGCGCAGCGTCCGCAGGCGCTCGCGGGCGCGTTCAAAGGCCCGATGCAACCGCTCGATTTCGCTGTCGATCTCCGCGTCGTCGATCAGCCGCTGGCGGACCTCCGGCACTTCCCAGCGCAGCAGGTGCACGGGGCCGACGACGATTCCCGGCGACGCGGGAATGCCGCGGAGAACCGACTGCACTACGTCTCTCCGAAGCGCGACGCGACGAGCGAGGCGAGCGCCTCGAGCGCGTCGTCGGCGTCGGGCCCGGTGGCACGCAGGATAATGCTGGCCCCGTATTCTGCGGCCAACATCATCACGCCCATGATGCTCTTGCCGTTCACTTCAAGGTCATCACGTGAGATGGTGATGTCGCTCTTGAAGCGAGACGCAGCCTTGACGATTTCGGCCGCGGGGCGCGCGTGCAGGCCGTGCTTGTTGACGATTTGGACCGAGCGTTCAGCCATCAACGGACCACCGAGTAGAGGACAAACAACACAAGCAGCCACAGAACGGCACGCCATCCTTCAATGCGACCGTGAGCACGGAGCAGCAGGACCGCCAACGCCGGCGTCGCAATGGCAACGCCAACCGGGATGGGCGCGAGCGGGGTCCCGCCCCCGATGGCCCGATGCACGGCCAATGGAAGCGCGAATCCGCCGAGCACCGCCGCAGCCCGTCCAATGTAGCGCGGTCCGTGCTGCAGGACGGGGTGCCCCAGCGCCGATGCGACGCGAAGTCCGTGCCGCCAGCCCGCGCGGAGCCCCCAGTCTCGAAGCCCGAGATGTCCGATGTTGTACAGCAGGAGAAAGCCGACCGCCACCCCCACCGGGGGAGCGCCGAGTCCGAACACCAGCAGGGCGAGCAATGAACAGGCCGGGAGCCACGACGCCCAGACGAGTCGATCGCCGACGCTGCCCAAGGGCCCGCAGAGTGCCGTTCGGAAGCGCTCGATCCGAACCGGCGCGACCTGATCGACCTCCACCCGCGCCAACGAGCCGACGGCCAATGCGGCGAGGTACGGGTGCGCGTTGAAGTAGGCGCACTGTCGCGCGAGCGCCTCACGGTAGGCGGGCCCATCGATACCTCCCGGGAGACGGCGCAGCGCCGGCTCGACGCAAAAGCCGATGCCGTTGCCTACGAGAATCTCGTAGTTCCACGAGCCCTGGATGGCGAGCGTCCGGAGGAGCATCGCGACGCGTGTTGCCGCATCGAGCGGTGCACCGGACTCAAGGCCGGTGCCCGCCGGTCGAGATCCGTTCGCCGGGACCGGCCCGAGTTCCGAGGTCTCCTCAGGCACCGATCACCACCAGTATGGTCCCGACTGAAAGCGACAGCAGGAAGAGCCGCCGGGTTCCGCTGATCGCGTGAAAATCCTTCCACACGGCCGTCGCCGCCACTGCAGCGACGGCTGTCACGACAATGGCGCGGGTCAGTGCGGCATCGACGGACCACCGCGCGTCGCACCAGGCAGCGAGCAAGGCGGCAGGCACATACGCGGCCACGCCGAGCACGGCCCCGCGCGCGAGGTCGGCGGTCATGCCAAAGACTTGAAGCCCGATCACGGTCCGGCGATTGCCTTCGGCGAGCTGACCGAGTCGCGGCCGGGCGAAGGAGGCGATCAGCTGCCGATGTTTGATCATCGAAGTTCCGCCAATCCACGCGGTGACAATGCCGACCAGAACAGACACCGCGAAGGCGCCAGGTCGAGGCAGCGCACCGCCCTGCACCCCCAGCGTGGACACGGCGCCGGCCACGACCGACGCACTGCCCCACTCCGGATACCGTGAGGCGCCCACCGGAAGGGCCTCGAGCGCCAGACACTCCAGCGCGGCGCCACACATCAGCCCGGCCACGGGTGCTCCGAGGAACGCCCCCGCCAACGTGGCGGCGACGATCGGACGCGAGATCATCGCCTGCGGAAAGGACACCACGTCCAGCCCGAGCAAACCCGCCAGCATGGCCAGCGGCAGCAGTTGCGGCAGCAGCAGCGGGAGTTGTTGCCCGAGAATGTCGGCGAGTGACGTCACCATGCCGCGAGTGCCATTCAGCTATCGAGCGTGCTGGTCAACAACTCATCGAGTGGCACCGGTCGCGCATTGGGGACATCCTGCGCCGTCACCTCGACGCCGAGTCGCTCGATGGCGCGCAGCCCGCTTTCTTCGGCCGCCGTGAGGAACACATAGCGCAGTCGCGGCGTGCGCCCGGGGGAATGGTGAATTCCACCGAGGTTGACGGCCGCAATGGTGTGTCCCGACTGCTCGACCAGCCGCATCATCGTGTCGATGTCGCCGGCCAGCACAAGACCGGGGCGTGCGTCCGCCTGCAGCTCGGGCAGCGCCACCACAGCGTCCTCGACGCTGAAGAAATGGACGGTCATTTCGGGAGGGACCCCCATGCGGTACAGCTCCTGCTCCCATTCGCTCGCGGCGACCTCGTCGTCCACGAGCACGATGAAGCGGAGTTCCAGCGGCTGGCCCCATCCCACAACCACTTGCCCGTGGATCAGGCGGTCATCGATACGATACAGCGCGATGGGCATGCGAAGGGGCGAGTGGTACGAAAGCGGTTCAGGCGCCGTGCGCCACCATCGACGCCCGGCCGCGCTCGAGCGCGGTGTGTGCAGCCGCCACCGGGTCCGCGTCGTCCTGCATCGCGAAATCGAGGAGCAGCGTCAAATTGATGCCCGTGATCAGGGCGACATCCGGCCGACCCCTCAGGAGGCGTCGGACAGCCATGGTGCAGCTTCCCGCAGGCAAGTCGGTGAAGATGACGCGCGCCCCCGTCTCGTCAAGCGTCCGCGCCAATGTCTCCTGAATATCGTCGAGACAGAGGCCGCTGTTGGAGATCGCACGAAACATGGTGCCGCGGCCGGTGATTTGGTCCACCGCTGATACAATTCCGGCCGCGAAGGTCCCATGTGCCGCGATGACGGCACGCACGGGGGCCTCCACGGAACGCTCGGCCTCGTCCGTCACTACTCGTCATCCTCCTGCAGATACCGCTGCACGTCCGCATTGCGACGCATCTGGCCGATGAGTCGCTCGTTGAACGCCGTGGCTGAATCGTATCCACGATAGTACCGCAGGAGATGATTCATGGCGATCACCTCGGCAATCACCGTGATGTTCTTGCCGGGATTGAGGTGCACGGTGATGCGCGGCACTTCGACCCCGAGGATGTTCGTGGTCTGGACATCAAGGCCGGTGCGATCGACGTGGCTTTGTCCGTCCCACTCTTCGAGAATGACCACCACTTCGATGCGTTTTTGCTGACGGACGGCGTGAATGCCGAAGATGGCCGGAATGTCCAGCAGTCCGACGCCACGAATCTCCATGAAGTGGCGCTGCAGTTCGTGGCCACGCCCGATCAGCACGTCATTGCCGCGGCGCGAGACAAACACGAGGTCGTCGGCAACGAGTCGGTGGCCGCGCTCGACGAGATCGAGCACACACTCAGACTTGCCGATGCCGCTCTTGCCCGTGAAGAACACGCCGACGCCGTAGACGTCGGCGAGCGATCCGTGCAAGGTCGTCGTGGGTGCGAACTGGTCGGCGAGATACGGCTTGATCAGCCGATAGAACTCGGCCGTCTTGAGACGGGACCGCAGGACCGCCACACCCGCCTGCGCGGCCAGTTCCAGCAAGGGCGCCGGTGGATCGAGATGTTTGGTGATGAACGCGCACGGGATCGGAAATCCAAAGAACTGCTCCAGATTCGCGGCGCGTGGCGCGTCGTCAATGGACTGCAGAAAACTGATCTCCGTCTCCCCCAGCACTTGGATGCGCTGGTACGGAAATCGATTGATGTAACCGGCAAGGACGAGCCCCGGGCTGGACGCCTCGGGGCTCGTGATCTCGCGATCAAAACCGACATCGGAGCCGAGCAGCTCGAGTTCGAGCGGCTCCCTCATGCGCTCGAACAGTTTGCCGACGGTAAGACGTTGGGTCACCCGGTGCGATCTCCCGGCGGCAGGCTGCGACGGGACCGTCGTGCGCGGGCGCGCGCGACCTGACTTTCGAGTCGATGCACCGCAGCGGCCAGTGCGGGCGCAAATTCACGCGCATCGCCCTGCGCGAAGAGGGCCCGGGTGCGCGTGCCGTGCAGGACGATTTCGACGCGTCGCGTCGGTCCGTCGCTCACAAAGCGCACAATCGCGTTCGCGACGCGACGCATTCGACCGGCAATTCGACGAATAGCCGTCTCGGCCTGTTCGCGGAGCGATTCCGAGACTTCAGCGTGGTGCGCGTGCAGGATGATCTCCATCAGCGACCTCCTCCCATTCCCACCACCTCGCGGAGGTGAGTTTCGGTCTCATCGGCGGCGCGTTGCCAGGTGAAGCTTTCGGCGAAGCGCCGCGCGGCAATCCCCAGGTGTTCGACGAGCGCCCGCTCGCCGCTGAGTTTGCGTATGCTGGCAGCCATCGCAGCGACATCGCCGTGGGGCACGAGGTAACCCGTCTCGCCGTGCCGAACGGACTCGCGGATGCCCGGGGAATTCGACGCAATCACCGGAGTGCCGCTTGCCGCTGCCTCGAGATTCGTGATCCCCCAACCCTCCTTGGGTGAAGCAAACAGGGTCGCCCACGCACGTCGCAGCAGGGCGATCTTCGACGCCTCGTCAATACGTCCCAAAAACCGTACCCGATCCGACACGCCGAGGGTCCCGGCGAGTCGTTCCAGATCTGGTCGAAACTCCCCTGCCCCCGCAATCTCCAGTTCCGCATCCGGAATCTCGGACGCGGCGAAGGCGCGGATGACCAGATCGACACCCTTATACTTCTTCAAACGACCGAGATATGCAAATATCGGTCGAGGTGACCGAACCGAGGCATCGGGGGTGTACTGCTGTGCATCGATGCCGGGAAAGATCACCCGGATCTGTTCTCGGGAGACGCCGCGCGAGACCAGGTCGTCACGGGTGCTTTCGCTGATCGCCTCAAACGGGAGCCCCTTGTACATCCACGGCAACGGACGCTCGGCGAGCCACACGGCGGCCGCGAGCGGCGCGGCAAGCTCCTGAAAGGCGGTGCCGCCGAAGAGGTGCGGCACCAGTCCCACGACGCGCACACCGCGCCAGGTTGGGGTATAGATCGGCACCTTGTTGATGTCCTCGACCAGCACGTCAAAGCGCGCGTGTGCGAGGTGCTGGTGCCAGTATCGGCGCGCCAGAAATGGCCAGGTGGCACGGGTGCCAACCCGGTGCACGTCGATGCCGTCGAGGGTGGCACGCGGCGCACACCCCGGCCACCCTCCACAGAGCAGCGTCACGTGGTGACCCTTGTCGACCAGCCGCCCAAAGATCTCGTGGAGATGAATCTCGGCACCGCCCGCGAGCGGATTGTCGCGGCACTGCCAGTTCACAACAGCGATTCGCATGGGCGACGTGGGGGCACCGGCGTCTGCCGATGCAATCACAAGCGACCCAGCTTGCGCGCGTACGCGTCGAGCACGCCATTCACAAAGCGCGCGCTGCGAGCCGACCCGTACCGTTCGGCCAACAACACGGCTTCCTGCAGGACGACTTTCACCGGCGTCTCGCCGCGCGCGAATTCGGCAGCGGCCAAACGCAGCACGCTGCGCTCGATGGCGCCCAACCGCTCCAAGCGCCAGTTCGCGGTGACGTCGGCGAGCGCCGCATCCAATTGCGCACCGCGCTCGACCACCGTCCCGACCAGTCGCGAGGCCACGTCGCGTTCGCCCGGTTCCACGGCGAGATCGTCAAAGACGTTGATGGCAATCTTGCGCAGCTGCGTCATGTCGCGGAGATCAGCGGCGTACAACGCCTGCAAGGCGCGCGCACGTCCGCGGGTTTCCACCCGCTCACTCTTGCTGGCCGCCTTGCGACTGCGCGGCGATCCGACGCGCGGCGCCAGTGGCTCCTGCGCCGGACCATCCCAGAACGTTTCGTCTCGCAAATCGGCGGCCATCAGTTTTCCTCTTCGTCGGACGGCAACACACGATCGAAGAGATCGAGCACTTCGAGTACGGCCAACGCCGCGTCGGCGCCTTTGTTGCCATGTTCGCCGCCCGCGCGCGCTTCGGCTTGCGCCAGCGTATCCGTGGTGAGCAGACCGAGCGTGACCGGCACGTCGAAGTCGCGCGATGCGTCCATGATTCCACGCGCCGATTCCCCGGCGACGATATCGAAGTGTGGCGTTTCACCGCGAATCACGGCACCGATCGCCACCGCCGCATCGTAGCGTTCGGTCGCGAGGGCGCGTCGCACGGCAACGGGCAACTCCCACGCGCCCGGAACCCAGAGCACGTCCACGTCGTCAAAGGCCACGCCCTGACGCACCAGCGCTTCGACGGCGCCTTCAGCCAGCGGGACCGTGACAGACTCATTGAAGCGGCTGACGACAACGACAATGCGTCGCCCTTCACCGCGTGGTTCTCCGGAAAACTCAGCCATCAGTGGGATACCGTAGGTCTTTCAAATAGCGAACAGGTGACCAAGCTTGGTGCGCTTGGTCTCGAGATACGACGCGTTCTCATCGGTGGACGGCGCTTCAAGCCGCACCCGGTCGTTGACAATCAAACCATAGCCGTCGAGGCCCACGAGTTTCCGCGGATTGTTGGTGAGCACCCGAATGCTCTTGAGGCCTTGATCGAGCAGGATCTGCGCGCCGATGCCGTAGTTGCGCAGATCGGCCTTGAAGCCAAGCTGTTCGTTGGCTTCGACGGTGTCGGCGCCTTTGTCCTGCAGTTCGTACGCCTTGAGTTTATTGAGCAGGCCAATCCCGCGCCCTTCCTGATCGAGATACACGATGACGCCCCGGCCCTCGGCCTGGATCATGCGCATCGCCGTCTCGAGCTGCCAGCCGCAGTCGCAGCGCTGCGAGTGGAACACGTCGCCGGTCAGGCACTTGGAGTGCATGCGCACCAGCACCCCTTCGGCGCCTTGTACATCGCCGTGCACGAGCGCGAGATGTTCACGCGTGTCCACGTCGTTGCGATATCCGACGATGCGCCATTCGCCAAACGCGGTGGGCAGGCGCGCATCCGCCGCGCGATGCACGAGTCGGTCGGTTCTCAGACGATAGGCCACGAGCTGCGCGATCGTGATGAACGTCAAACCGTGCTGCTTGGCAAACACTTCAAGCTGCGGGCGACGGGCCGTCGTGCCGTCCTTGTTGAGGATCTCGCAGATCACGCCTGCGGCGCGCAGCCCGGCGAGCCGCGCGAGGTCCACGGCCGCTTCGGTGTGTCCGACGCGTTGCAGCACCCCACCATCGCGCGCACGCAGCGGGTGAATGTGCCCGGGCATCCGGAGATCACCTTTGGTGGAGGCGGGGTCGACAGCCACCCGAATAGTCGTCGCCCGATCGCTGGCACTGATTCCGGTGCTGACGCCATATCGCGCGGCCGCGTCGATGCTCACGGTGAACGCCGTGGACATCGATTCGGTGTTTTCCTCGACCTGCGGTTGCAGACCAAGATGGTCGGCCCATGCGTTCGTGACGGCCAGACAGATCATGCCTTTGGCGTCCAGCATGAAATTGATCATGTCCGTGGTGACGCGCTCGGCGGCGCAGACCAGATCACCTTCGTTTTCACGGTCTTCATCGTCCGCCACCACCACGAACTTCCCGTCGGCGATATCGGCGAGTGCCTGCTCGACCGTTCCAAAGACCATCTCAGATGCCACTGTGCCTTCGTCAGTCACGCGTGTTGCTCCACTGCAAGTCGCGCCCGCTGGGGTTCCAGCAGGCGTTCCACATGTTTGGCGAGCACGTCGGCTTCGACATGCACGCGATGGCCAGCGACAAGATCACCGAGCGTCGTGTGACGTCGGGTGTATTCGATGATCGACAGCTGAATGCCGTCGTCCAGCAGGGCATTCACCGTCAGGCTGACGCCATCGACCGTGACAGAGCCATGTGCCACCATGAGCGGCAGCAGGCCATCCGGCAGCGTGAGATCGATCAGCCACGCGTCCCCATCGAGTCGCGTGCTCCGCACCATGCCCAGATCGTCCACGTGCCCCAACACCAAATGGCCGCCGAGACGATCACCCAGACGCATGGCGCGTTCAAGATTCACGCGGTCTCCGGCAGCCCACTGGCCGATCGTCGTGCGGCCAAGGGTAGTGCTGACGGCCGCCACGGTGAACCACCCATGCTCGGTGGACGCCGCGTCGGCGCCGTGCTCACGGACCGTCAGACAGGCGCCGTTGAGGGCGATGCTCTCGCCGTCGGCGAGATCACGATAGCGGCACCGGACGCGCAACTCGCGTCCGGCCGGCGTGTCATCGACATGGGTGATGATCCCCACGTCGTCCACGAGGCCCGTGAACATCCTGTCGTCAGTCTCCGGAAACAGCGTAGGTGGTCATCAGGTCAGCCCCCAACTCGCGACGCGCCACAATGCGCATGCGCGGTGCCGAGACTGCCGCCCTCGACGGCAACGCCGCGAAAGCCGGGAGCGCGCCCGCTCCCAAAATGACCGGAGCCTGAAAGATAATCAGCCGGTCGAGCAAACCGGCGGCCAGAAAGGCTGATCCGAGCGTGGCGCCGCCTTCGACCAGCAGGTGGCGAACGCCCTCGGCCCGCAGCTGCCGCAACGCCTCATCCAGCGAGGGCGACCGCATGACGCTGACGCCGGCATCGGCCAGGATCGCCTCGCCCGCGCGGTTGGACCCGTCGGTGACCACGGTGACCGGCACGCGATGCGCGGTCTGTGCCAGTGCGGAGGTGAGCGGCAAACGGGCGTGTCGGTCAAAGACCACGCGGCGGGGCGGCACGCGTGGCGGCGGCACCTCTCGCACGGTGAGCGCCGGGTCGTCCGCGATCGCGGTGCCAATGCCCACCGCGATGGCGTCAGCCTGTGCCCGAAGGCGATGGACTTCGCGGCGCGCCTCAGGGCCCGTCAACCAGCCCCGAGCCCGACTGGCGTCGACCAACGCCCCATCGACCGACACCGCGAGTTTGAGAGAGACAAAGGGACGGTCGGTCCGGGTCGCGGCAAACAAAAACGGCGCATTCTCTTCGCGCGCGTTGGCGGCGCCGACGCCTTCCGTGATGCGCACGCCGCTGGCCGCCAATCGCGCGGCCCCACCCGCCGCGACGGGATTTGGATCGGCCACCGCGTACACCACGCGCGAGACGCCCGCCGACAACAACGCCTCCGCGCAGGGCGGCGTTTTCCCGTGGTGATTGCACGGCTCCAGGGTCACATAGACCGTGCTCCCCTGCGCCAAT
>JAGNMU010000630.1 GCA_017991005.1 Gemmatimonadaceae bacterium
GGTACGCACAACGATTGCGTATCACCGTCGTGGGAT
Source organism: Gemmatimonadaceae bacterium (assembly GCA_017991005.1). GTDB lineage: Bacteria > Gemmatimonadota > Gemmatimonadetes > Gemmatimonadales > Gemmatimonadaceae > Gemmatimonas. The sequence continues at coordinate 37 of JAGNMU010000630.1, forward strand.
GCGCGACAATCGCCTCGGCCCGGGCGGCGACCCGGTCGTTGCGCATGGCGAGCGCGATTGCCGCGTCGCGGAGCTCCGGGACCACACTCGCCACCTCGAGTTGTCGCGCGTCCATGGCCTGCGCGACCGCATCCGTCGAGCAGCCGCAGAGCGTATCGTGCGGATGCGTGAGCAACAGCGTCTCCCACGCCCGGTCGGTCAAGGCCGGAAGCTGCGCAAGCGTCAACGAGCCGTCGTCTGCGACGGCGCGCGCCGCGGCGCCGCCGTGGAGCCACGCCAGCACCTGCCACACTTCGACATCGCGCAGCAGCGCGCGTTCCAGACGGGCGTTGCGGCGTTTCTGCGCCGCGCGCGTGGCAAACGTCCCCTGCAGGGTCCACGTGTAGCCGTAGCTGTCGCGCAGTTCGCCGTGCACGGTCGGCAGACTCGTGCGCGCACGGGCTCCTCGAAGCAGGGCCGCGGCCGCCTCGCCGAGGCTCACCCGAGTGACGGTCGCGCCGTCGCGTCGCGCGCAATCGGCGAGCAGCGCCACACTGGCTCCCAAGGTGGGAGACGGCGCGTGATGATCGGCCCCCACCGTCAGGAGCGCGTGGCCCGTGCGATTGCGCGCCGACAACACCGCGCGAATGGCACGCCATCGGTCATCCGCCGCGAGCGCGGTGACCGGCAACGCGCTCCCATACTCGTACCCGTCGGGCGGCAGGTGATACAGCAGGACGGTCTCTCCGCCGGCCGCCACCCACCACGCGGTGTCGGTGGCCGGAAACGATGCGCCGCCGAAACCGCGCCATACCACCGCGACATCGTAACCAAACTCAGCGGCAATGGCCGGAAGCGCGGCCGGGTGCCCGAACGTGTCCGGGCAATACATCACCGGCGGTGGACTGGCGCCCAGACGCTGCAACAGACGCCGACCGGCTTCGAGATTGCGCACGATCGCTTCGCCGGACGGCATCAGGTTATCGGCGAGGACGTACCACGGACCCGCTTCGAGCTGCCCACTGCGCAGCGCGGCGGCCAGCGCCGCCGTTTGATCGGGCCGCACCGCGAGATAGTCGGACAGGACGACGGCCTGACCATCCAACAGAAACGGCGCCATGTCCCCGGGGGCGCGCGCGAGCAAGGCATCGACCATCGCCACCAGACGTGCGCGGAACCGCTCGGCCGGATGGTACCATTCACGATCCCAGTGTGTATGCGCCAGCAGGTGCACCGTATGCACAGGTGCCTCCGGGGCCGATGCGGCGGCGGGCGTCGCGAGCTCATCTCGAGTCACACTGCAAGCTACCGCAGTTGACCGGGCGGTGTGACCCGTCGAGCTTTCCCCCCGTCTGCCTCCGGGCGCGCCGCCGACGAATCGCCGATCGGTCGGGTGCCCGATCCCTTACCCCCGCCCTGTGCAGCTACTCAGAGAACTTTTCGACCGACTCCGCGACCTCCCGGCGCTCGTGCAGTGGGCCGGATATGTCGGATTGACCTTGATCATCTTCACCGAAACCGGGCTCCTGCTGGGCTTCTTTCTGCCCGGCGACTCGCTGCTGGTGACGGCAGGGCTGCTGGCCTCGCAGCCGGATTTCGGATTGAACGTCTGGATCCTGGGCGTGATCCTCACCATCGCCGCCATCGTCGGCGACAGTGTGGGGTACAGCATCGGCAAAGCCACCGGTCCGCGCATCTTCACGCGTGAAGACAGTTTGCTCTTCAACAAGAAGCACCTGTTGCGAGCTCAGGCGTTTTACGAAAAGCATGGTGGCAAGACGATCATCATCGCGCGGTTCATGCCGATCGTCCGCACCTTTGCGCCGGTCGTCGCGGGTGTCGGGCAGATGCAGTACCGCTCGTTCATCATGTACAACGTGATTGGCGGCGTGGCGTGGGTGTGGAGCATGCTGTTGACCGGCTATCTTCTTGGTCGTTACATCCCCGGCGTCGCGCAGCATATCGAAAAGGTGATCCTCGTGGTGATCTTCCTGTCGATCCTTCCCGGCATCATTGGCTGGTGGCGCGAGCGTTCCAAGCCGGCCTGAGTCAGCCGTCGTCCCGTCGATTCACTTTCCAGTTTCATTCAGGAGCCGCGCACATGGCCCACGTTCTTCCGACACTTCCGTACGCGCACGATGCGCTCGAGCCGCACATCGATACGCAGACGATGCAGATTCACCACGGCAAGCATCATCAGGCGTATGTCACCAACCTGAATGCCGCGATCGACAAGGCACCTGAGCTTGCCGGGTGGTCGCTCGACGAGCTGTGCAGCCGCATCAATGACGTGCCGGACGCCGTGCGCACTGCCGTGCGCAACAATGGTGGCGGGCACTGGAATCACTCGCTCTTCTGGCAGCTCATGGCTCCGAATGCCGGCGGTGAACCGACTGGTGCGCTGGGCGACGCCATCACTGCGGCCTTTGGTTCGTTCGCGACCTTCAAGGAGCAGTTTCAGGCGGCTGGCATGGGTCGTTTCGGCTCCGGCTGGGCATGGC
>JAGNMU010000631.1 GCA_017991005.1 Gemmatimonadaceae bacterium
CACCGGTTCAGTGCAGATCAGTGGACCATACGGATTCGCACGCAACATCACGACCACGACCGTGATCACACCGGCAGCGGTGGGAACGTATGCCGTAGCGGCCGCGTCGCTGGTGACATCGGGTGTGCCGTATGCGGTGGTGCCGGCAACGGTCAACAAGTCGGTCATCGCCAACGGACGCGATTCGCTCGACATGAATTATCAGAACGTCGCCGGCAGTCTCGCTGTCACCGTGAACGGACTGCCTGGTGGCGTCGACGGCGCGCTGACGCTCACGGGCAACTCGCAGACCATCAACATCATCGGCAGTACCGTCGTCTCGAACCTTGGCCCGGGATCGTACACGTTGGCAGCCGGCGTCGTGACGTCTGGCGCAACGAGCTACGCGGCCAACCCGCCCTCGCAGAACATCACCATCACGCCACAGACGCAAAGCGCCGCGACGGTGAACTACGGGGTGGCGTCCGCCGCTATCGACCTGATTGTCGATCAGGCCTATCTCACGCAGGCGACGCAGAAATTTGACGGCAGCGTGGCGCTCGTAGCCGGCCGCGATGCGTTGCTGCGTGTCTTCGCACACGCCGATCGCAGCAATGTGCTCACACCCACCGTTCGTGCCCGCATCTACGACGGCGCGACCTTACTGCAGACATATACCATCAATGGACCAGCTGCCGGTGTGCCAACCGCCGTCAGTGAAGGCACCATGAGCTCGTCGTGGAACGTGCTGGTGCCCGGCGCGAATATCCGCGCCGCCACGCGCGTACTCGTGGACATCGATCCGACCAACACCATCGCGGAGTCCAGCGAGACCAACAACATCTGGCCGTCGTCGGGCACGCCGCAGAGTATCACGGTCAACACGGTACCTACCTTTACGGTGCGCTTTGTGCCGATTGCGGTGAAAAACCTCACCGGCAATGTCTCGCTCGCCAACATGTCGCAGTATCTGACCACCACCAGACGCATGTGGCCCATCTTCGACGTGGCCGCCGATGTGCATGCGCCATTCACGTCGAGTGCGGACACGCTGGTGTCCAACGACAGCAACGGCAAATGGCTGACGGTGTTGAGTGAGATGAACACCTTGCGTTCCGCCGAAGGTGCACCCGCGACGATGCATTACTACGGTGTGGTCAAGACCGGCTACAACAGTGGCGTCGCCGGGTATGGCTACGTGCCGGGTCGCGCGGCCGTCGGCTGGGATCATCTGCCCAGTGGCGACGGCGTGGCGGCGCATGAGTGGGGCCACAATTTCAATCGCCCACACGCTCCGTGCGGCGGTGCGGGTGGCCCCGACCCATCGTATCCGTACGCGGGGGGCGCCATCGGCGTATTTGGCTGGAATCCCACCACCAATGCGATTGTCGCCACCACCGTGACCGACCTGATGGGTTACTGCAATCCCACCTGGATCTCGGACTACAACTGGACCCGCGTGATGACGTATCGCCAGGGTTCGGGTTTTGCGGCCTCGCCGGCAGCCGCGGGCGAAGGACTGCTGGTATGGGGACGGGTCACCGACGGTGTGGTTCAACTGGAGCCATCATTCCGCATCAGTGCGCCGGCGTCGGCGGCGGTGCCCAACCCCACGCATCGCGTGGAAGCGCTTGATGTGAACGGCAACGTACTGCTGGATCTGCCGATTGCAGCCGACCGCGTCGACCACGCGACCGCGCACGACGAGCGGCAGTTTGCCGTGATTGTCCCGTGGAGCTCGGCGCTCGAACAGGCGCTCACACGCGTTCGCGTGCGGGACGTCAGGACGCCACTCCTGGCGACGGTGCGCGCCAGTGCGACCGCGGTATCCGCACGGCTCACGCGTGGGTCGCGCGCGACAACGCCGTTGGCCATGCCGGATCCACAATCGGCCGTGGACCTCCTCGGCGGCGGGCGGGCGCGGGTCCGTTGGAACAGCGCCCAGTATCCGATGGCCATGGTGCGCGATGCCGCGACCGGCGAGATCATGGCCTACGTGCGACGTCCGGGGGATCTGATCCTCACCGGCGGACGCCGCCTCGAGGTGCACTTCTCGGATGGTGTGCGGTCGGTCGTCCGGCCCGCCACGCCGTAGTCGGGAGCACGGGAGACTTTCAACTTCTGTCCGGTCTGACATCCGGATAGCTTTGAACATTCGCGCGCCTGCGCCCTGCAGGGGTCGCGCGCCTGTCTCCCGCTCGCTCTCCTCATGGCTGCTTACGACGTCATCATTCTCGGCGGTGGTCCTGCCGGATACGTGTGCGCGCTTCGTTGCGCGCAGCTTGGTCTTCAGATCGCGGTGATCGAGCGCGAGGCGCTTGGCGGCACGTGTGTGGTGTGGGGCTGCATTCCGGCCAAGGCGCTGCTGGAAAGCGCCAATATGGCCACACGGCTGTCCCACGCCGCCGAACACGGCATCGCCATCGACGGCATGACGCTCGACTTCGGCACGGCAATGAAGCGCTCGCGCGCCATCAGCACGCAGAACTCCAAGGGTGTCGAGTTCCTCTTCAAGAAGAACAAGATCACCTGGAT
>JAGNMU010000147.1 GCA_017991005.1 Gemmatimonadaceae bacterium
CTCGAACACGAGAGCCAGGGGATGATGGGCGTGCTGGAGGTCGTCGCTTGACACGATCTTGCCTACACCTCGCGTCTGACTCACGGCGCGTGGGCGGCGATGATGAGACGCATTCGCAGCGTGCATGCCTTGATTGCCGTTCTGACATGCCTGTCCCGACCGCTGGCTCCGCGGTGATAGTCGAGACACTTTCAAGACACTGACGTCGTACTGTCCACAATTGCTTGCCGCGGATTCGGCGGACCTTGGCGGTCCGCTGCGCCGACACCGACTGGAGCTCCGAGCATGACCCGATCAACCACATTCGCATTCGTCATGGCGATTGGTCTCGCCCTCACTGCGTGTGGCGGTGGCGGTGGAGGCGGTGGCGGCTCGGGTAGCGTGACACCGCCTCCACCGCCACCGGTGACTGGCACCGTCAGTGGAACCGCGGTCAAGGGTCCCGTGAACGGCGGCACGATGACGGCCTACGCCCTCAGCAATGGAGCCATGGGCGCGAAGATCGCGAGCGCGACGACCAACGCCGACGGCACTTTCAGTCTGGCGATGGGCAGCTACGCGGGCCCGGTGATGCTGCAGATGACGGGTGGCACGTACATGGACGAGGCGACCGGCGCCACGATGCAATTGATGGCGGGCGACACGATGACCGCGCTGCTGCCGAGCATGACGGCCGGGCAGACGCTGAACGGCGTCCAGGTCACGCCACTCACGTCCGTGGCCCAGACCATGGCGCAGCACATGTCCGGCGGCATGACGGACGCCAACATCACGGCCGCGAATACCAACGTTGGCAAGTACTTCATGGTGACCGATGTCCTGCACGACGTGCCGATGAACCCGCTGATGTCGGGTTCCGGCAATGCGGCCACCCAGGACCAGATCAACTACGGCATGGCCCTTGCCGCCATGTCGCACTACGCGCAGACCCAGGGCATGTCGTCGTCGTCGGCCATGGTGACAGCGATGATGAACGATGCGACCGACGGCGTGATGGACGGCATGATGTCCGGCAGCGCCGTGATGATAGGCGGCATGAACATGAGCATGTCGCTGCCCTCAGGTGCGGGCACGACCGGACTCGCCACGGCGATGTCCGCATTCGCGAACTCCGGGCAGAATCACTCCGGAGTCGCGGCCTCGACCGTGCAAACCCTGATGAACCAGTTGAACGGCTCGAACGGCCAGATGATGGGTGGCGGCACCGGCACAACCGCGGCCGGCAAGGTGAGCGGTCGGGTGTTCAATGGCGCGATGAGTCAGGGGACGGTGACGGCTTACCAGATCACGAGTGGCGCGCGGGGTGCGCAGATCGCCAGCACCGCCACGGACTCGTCGGGTGAATTTTCGATGTCGCTCGGCAGCTATACGGGACCGATGATGCTGCAGGTCACGGGCGGCAGGTTCACGGACGAGGCCACCGGCACGACGATGAACATGGGTGCGAGCGACGTGATGACGGCCGTCATGACCGGCATTGCGAGCGGCACACAAGTGTCCGGCCTCTGCATCACGGCAATCACGTCCATGGCGCAGGCGCGCGCTGCTGGGATGAGCGGTGGCATGACCGACGCCAACATCACGTCGGCGAACATCGCCGTCGGCAACTACTTCATGATGAGCAACCTCCTGACCACCCAGCCGATCGACATGACCATGTCGGGCTCGGGCACGGCCAGCGGCGTCACGCAGGACCAGATGAACCACGGTGCCGCGATCGCGGCGATGTCGCAGTCCGCGATGCGCCTCGGCATGACGAGCACCTCGTCGGCCGTCGTCACGTCAATGATGAACGACGCCTCGGACGGCACGATGAACGGGATGATGGGTAGCACCCCGATCCAGATGGGCGGAGGCATGATGGGTGGCAGCACGATGGGCTCCCACGGCGGCACGTCCGACTTGGCCACCGACATGACCAACTTCGTGGGCTCGGTGATGAACCGCTCCGGGCTGACCTCGGCCAACATGAACGCGTTGATCCAGAAGCTCGCCTCCTCGAACGGATCGATCTAGCAGGTTTCCGCGTCCCGCGGAGACCGCGTACATGGATCGTCTGCGCGCCGCTCGACGCGACGACATCCGATCGACCAATTCGTCCTCGGCACCGGACACACTTTCGGGCATCGTAATGCCGTCTTGTACGTATTCGGGTCATGCATCGGCCAGTGCGACTCGCGGCCACAATGGCCCCTCTTTACCGGCTCGGTCACCCGTCGTGGTCGAGGTTGGCCATGGACCGCCAGCACGGGCCGACTGCCGCATTGCGCAAGGAGATGCGTAAGGGCACTTCCCGATGGCGTCTGCGGTGCAGGGTGATAGCGTGCTCGGCATGATCAGCCGACCAACATCGTCGCTGTTCGCCTCGCTACTGGTGCTCACACAGCTTCTGGTCAGTCCGTTTGCGTACGCGTCTCCCGCCGTGGATGTCGCTTGTGGTCCGACCGGGCAGTCTGCTCACGCAACCACGAGTGGGATGACGGATTGCCGCGACTGCCCGGACGGGCAGGCTCCGGCGCCGTCGGATTCGTCACATGGCGACCACCATTGCCGCACCCACGCCGCCTGCACCTTCCCCTGTGCGCACACGCCCGCGCTCAGCGCGATCGGACTGTTCGTCGCGCGCCCGACACCGTCAGCGGGCGCAGTCAGTGACCTGGCGGCACCGGCCTTCGATTCACCGCTGTTCGATTTCCTGCGACCTCCGAACTGAAATCGCGTCCAGTCGCGTTTTTTCGAGCACCCGACGGTGCGTCGGACACACAGTTCAGTCGTACGGAGATTAATCATGAAATTGCACGGCAACTCGCTAGCGGCGCTCGCCGCGGAGTACCGCAGCATGGCGAAAGACAACGCGAAATAGGCTGAACCCGTCGGAGGTCGCTCACGGGCGGCCTCCGCGTGTGGGACCCGTCGCGATACACAACACCGAATTCACGGATCCGTTGGAGATACTCATGAACAGCTTTCTCGGCTCACGACTGCCAGCCCTGACACTCATCGCCGCCAGTGTTGCATTGACCGCTTGCGGGGGCGGTGGCAGCGGTGACTCAAGCGCAGGAACGGGCGCCAGTCCGATCACGCCGCCGACCAGCTCGCCCGGCACGCCACCGACGACGACCGTCGCCACGACCCCCGGCGTCTGGAAGGGTAGCATCGTGTCCACGACAACCGGTCAAACCTCGTCGGTCGTGGCCTTGACCGGCCTCGACGGCCATAGCGTCTGGATGACCACCGACGGCCGCGTCTGGGGCGGCCAGGTGCCCATGGCGGGCGATCATTTCGACACGACCTTCAGTGGACACATGTACGACGGCGTCCATTTCCCGAATGGCACTAACCATGGCACGACGTCGATGATGATCGATCACCATTCCACCACCGCTACGAGCGGTCGCTACGCCGGCAGTGGCGATGCGGGCACCTTCAACATGAGCCTGAGTCCGATGTGGGACCGTCCGGCCTCGATCGGAACGGTCGCGGGCGTCTATACGCGCAGCACGTCGAACGGCTACACGATGACGATGACGTTGAGCGTCAACGGACAGCTCAGCGCCAGCGACTCCCGCGGCTGCCTCATCAACGGCTCGGTCGGCGTACCGGACGCGACGCACAACATGTACAGTCTCAACGCCACCGTGACGTCGTGTGGATCGCTCGATGGCGCCTACAGCGGCATGGGGGCATTGCTCGACGCCGACGCGATGCAGGACTGGATGACGTCCATGCATCCGCTCGAGCACGGTGGCCACTCGCACGGCGGATCGATGATGGGCGGCTCGCCGATGATGGGACGCAACACGGTGCCGACCGGTGAACGCAATCTGTTCATGTTCTCGCTGGTGAACGACCACAACGCGATGATGGACGCGCTGGCACGCTAACAACTGAAAGCAACCCTGTGTTCGACGCCGTGTGGGGCACCTTGCCCCATGCGCCCCCCAGTCGTCCGGGCAACTGTCGAGCAACGTTGCCCACGATCAATAGGCCTTCTGCAGCTCCTCGCGCACAAGTTCGAGCAGCTGCTGGTCGCCGAAGCTCGGTAACGGACGGCCATTGACGAAGTACTCGGGCGTCGCCGTGACTTTCATCGTGATGGCGTCGCTCGTGTCGTGCTGGGCGCGCTCGACCACCTCCGGCGCGTTCATATCCGCCTTCAGTTGTTCGATGTTCAAGCCGACACCGGCGATCGCCTGCAGCACCAGCTCCGGCTGAGCCACATGATTCGGTGCCCATTGAGCTTGCGATGCCAGGACCGCTTCGAGCGTCGGCCAATACTTGTCCTGCTTGCGGCTCGCCTCCAGGACCCGGACCGCGTAATCGGATCCCTCGTGAAATGCCACGTGCCGCAGCGAAACGCGGACCCGGCCCGGATGGTCTGCAACCAACGATTTCACCAGTGGGTAGAACTGGGCACAGGTCTCGCACGCCGGGTCGAGAAACTCGACGATGTGGACCTTGGCATTCGGGTCCCCGAGCGTCGGGGACTGCACGCTGGCGAGGGCCTCGTCCACGACGGGGTTCGCGGTCGTCGAGGCGGGGGTGTCCGCGCCTTGTTTCACCATGACCCAGGCACCGATCGCAACCAACAGCGCCACCATCGCGCCAATCACCCAATGCCTGCGGCTCCGGCCGTTCGCAGCCGTTGCCACTTGCGGCGGCTCCTGTGGATGTGAGTTCGGAAGGGATTTCTTCGTTTTACGGCTCATCGGAGACTCCTGTTAGCTGTTGAGGGCGCGGTCCTGATGTCGTTGGCATGCAGGACCGCGCGGTTCGTGCGCGCGTCGGTGAAGACTCCGCGCCGAGATCACGGGCGTGGCTCGCGCAGGCGTTGCATGTCGTCGTACACGCGCGTCCAGTACTGTCGCAGCAGTCGCTGCCGCTCGAAGGGGGATTTCTCGTGATCCAACCGAGACATCCGATCGTGCATCGCACCCAGGCGCTTTCGCATCGTCGACTGATACACCGACACTTGAATATCGGGCATATTCCAGTCCGGGGCGTCCATGGATACCGCAGTGGGTGACACCATGCGAGGTCCACAGTCGGGGCAGCCGTTCTGCTGCACGGAGCGGAGATGCTGCGTCATTGCGAACCAGTGCTCCGACACAAGTCGCTGCTGTTCCTCTGCTGACGAAGCGCTCTCAAGCTTTTTGAATTGGTCGGACAGACCATCCACCTCGGTGTGCAGAAGCCTCACCTGAACCTTCGTTGGCTCCCAGAGCGGCGCAGCGACGGCCGGCATCGTCAGATGCAACGCTGCAACCAGACAAGCAGCATTGACAGTGATCGCCGTTTGGGTCCGGAAACCGCTAATGGCGATGCGCTGCTTCATGACTTTGCTCATGGTCGTCTTGGCTACTGGTGTCGTCGCAGCCGCCTTCGACACATCGGGACGTCTCGAGTTGCAGGGTTGAATGCTCGATACGGAAGGAGTCGTGCAAGGTTGTATTGATCCGTTGACGAAGATCCTCTGCGTCGATCCCGACCTCGGTAATCACGTGCGCTGCCAGCACCGCCTGGCGCGACCCCAGCGCCCAGACGTGCAGGTCGTGAACGCCCGTCACCCCGGGATGACCGAGGATGGCGGTGCGAACCGCCGGAAGATCCGTCCCATGCGGCACCCCTTCCAGCAGGACGTTGATGGCCTCGCGCGCCAGCGTCCACGTCCGCGGTAGCACCCAAAGCCCAATCAGTACAGCCAGGATGGGATCGAGGACCAGCCAGCCGGTGACCTTGATGAGCGCGGCCGCGATCAGCACGCCGAGCGATCCGACCATGTCGGCCCAGACCTCGAGGTAGGCGCCCTTGACGTTCAGACTTTCGCTGCTGCCGGCCGCGAGCAACCGCATGGCGATGAGATTGACGAGCAGGCCCGCCACCGCGATCACCAGCATGCCGGTGGCCGCGACGGGCGGGGGCTCGCGGAACCGCCCGACCGCCTCCCACAGGATGTAGGCGGCCACACCCAGCAACAGCACGCCATTCGCCAGTGCTCCCAATGCTTCGAGACGTGCATAGCCGAACGTGCGTTTGGCGTCCGGTGGTCGCCGGGCCAGACGAACGGCCACCAGTGCGATGACGAGACCCGCCGTGTCGGTGGCCATGTGCGCGGCATCCGAGAGCAGCGCCAGGCTGTTGGTCAGCAGGCCGCCGATCACCTCGGCGACCAAGAAGGTGCCGGTGAGGCCGAGCGCCCACCACAGCGGTTTCTCGTGCCGTATTTCGCTCAGCCCGTGATCGTGTCCGCTTCCCACGTCAGGTACCGTCGATCGGGTACACGTGGTCGATGCCCGACACGAACAACCAGCCCGAGGTCGCCTGGCCGGTCTTGCCGTTGCGCTGGATCAGGTCCACCACGACCGGCAGCTCGTCGTCCACGCAGTACACCTCGAGCTGGATCTGCTGGGTGATGAGTTCCCCCAGCTCGACCGAGTAGGTCTGCTCGCGCGCACTCAACGCCTGCAGCAGGCCCTGCGCATGGAGCACGCTGAAGCGCCGGTGACCGGCCGCCGCCAGCGCGTGCACGACCTCACCGATGCGGTTCGGGTGGAGCAGGGCAGTGATGCGCTTCATGGTGAGGTCTCCTCGGTCGATGCGGCGGCCCGCGTTTCCAGCCATTCGTACAGCACGGGCAGCAATACCAGGGTGAGCAGGGTCGAGCTCAGCAGGCCACCCACGACGACTGTGGCGAGCGGCCGTTGCGTCTCGGCGCCGACGCCCGAGGACAGCAGCATCGGCACCAGGCCGAGGATCGCGACACTCGCGGTCATCAGCACCGGGCGCAGCCGCAGGGCCGTGCCTTCAGTGACGGCCTCGCGGACACTGCGTCCCTTGCCCTGCAACTCGTTCAGGAAGCTCACCAGTACGATGCCGTTGAGCATGGCCACACCGAACACGGCGATGAAACCGATGGCCGACGGGACCGACAGGTACTGCCCGGTGATGAACAGCGCGAGGATGCCCCCCAGCGTCGCGAACGGCACGTTGGCGAGGATCAACGCCGCGTACTTGACGGAATTGAAGGCCGTGTAGAGCAGCAGGAAGATGAAGAAGATCGTCACCGGGACGATCACCGCGAGCTTCGTGAGTGCCCGCTGCTGGTTCTCGAACGCGCCACCCCATTCGATCCAGTAGCCTGGCGGCAACTTGACCGCGGCGTCGATCGCGGCCCCAGCCTCTTTCACGAACCCATCGACGTCGCGACCACGCACGTCCATCTGGATCACGGCGTAGCGCTGCAGCTGCTCGCGGCGCACGAAGGAGTAACCCTCGGCAATGCTGACCTCCGCGACTTCGGACAGTGGCAGCACCGCACCGGTCGCGGTGCGCAGCGGAATGCGGCGCAAGTCCTCGACCGAGGTTCGTGTGGCGTCATCGAGACGCACGGCGATGTCGAAGCGCTTCACGCCGTCAAGCAGCACGCTCACCGGCTCCCCACCGAGTCCGTTGCGGACCACGGTCAGGACCTCCTCGGCATTCATGCCATGCCGGGCCAGCTCCGCCCGATTGACCACGATACGGATCTGCGGCTTGCCGACGTTGGCCTCGAGCGACAAGTCCGCCACGCCCGGGACCTTGGCCAGGACATCCTTCAGTTGTGCGCTCAGCCGGTCGAGCTCGCCCAGGTCCTCACCGTAGAGCTTCAGCGCCAACGTCGCCCGCACGCCAGAGATCAGCTCCTCGACCCGCATCTGGATCGGCTGGGTGTAACTCGGCACCGTGGTGGGCACCACTTCCTCGAGCGTTTCCTGCATGGCGTCCTCGAGGTCCTTGATCGAGCGTCCGGTGTCCCAGGTGTCGGGGTCCTTGAGCGCGGTGTAGATCTCCATGTAATTCACGTCCGCGGTTTCGCCCTTCTCCGCGCGCCCGATCATGGCGAGGGTGGTCTCGACCTCGGGAAAGCGCTTGAACGCATCGGCGATCTTCTTCGAGACCGCGATCGACTCGTCGAGCGAGGTCGAGGGGATCGAGGTCACGCGCCACATGATCGAGCCTTCCTGCAGCTGCGGCATGAACTCCTTGCCGAGAAACGGAAAGAGCGCGAGGCTGCCCGCCAGCGCCACGAGCGCGATGCCGAGCACGCGCCCCTTGCGCGCGAGGGCCCACTCGAGGATGGGGCGATAGCGGGCTTTGAGCCAGGCCACGAAGCGCGTGTCCTTCTCGGTCTTCGGCTTCAGGATGAGCGAGGCCAGTACCGGAATCAGCGTGAGCGAGAGCACCAGCGAGCCCGCCATCGCAAAGGCGATGGTGAACGCCATCGGCTTGAACAGCTTCCCTTCGAGGCCTTCGAGCGCGAACAACGGCAGGAAAACCACGATAATGATGATGATCGCAAAGGCGATCGGGTTCGCGACCTCCTTGGCGGCGGCCAGCACGGCGGAGGTGCGGTTGACCTTTTCACCGTGCGCCTGGCGCTCGGCCATGAGGCGGAAGGCGTTCTCCACCATCACGACCGCGCCGTCGACCATCATGCCGATGCCGATCGCGAGACCCGCGAGCGACATCAGGTTGGCGGAAAGGCCGAACTGTTGCATGCCGATGAACGCAATCAGCATGGCGAGCGGCAGGGCCACGATCACCACCAGCGCCGAGCGCAGTTCACCCAGGAACAGGAACAGCACCAAGGCGACCAGGATCGAGCCCTCGACCAGCGCGGCCGTGGCCGTGCCAACGGCCTTGTTGACCAGATCGGTGCGCTGGTAGATGGGCTTGATGACCACGCCCTCCGGCAGCGCTGCGCTCACGGTGGCGAGCTTGCCAGAGACCGCGTCGACGACGTTTTTGGCGTTCTCACCGATGCGCGCGAGCGCCATCCCGAGCACGACCTCTTCGCCGTCCCGCGTGACCGCGCCAAAGCGCGGCGCCGGGGCCTCGACGACGGTTGCCACGTCGCGCAGGTACACGGGCACGCCGTGCTCGGCCTTGAGCACGATCGCGCCGATGTCTTGCGCGGACTGCAGCAGGCCGAGGCCGCGCACCAGGTACTGTTCGCGACCGACGTCCATGACGTTGCCGCCGACCTGACCGTTGTTGGCGGGAATGGCATTTAAAACGTCGCGGAAGCCGAGACCGCGAGCGTACAGGCGCTGCGGATCGATGCGGACCTGGTACTGCCGCTCGCCGCCGCCCCAGGAGGTGACGTCGTCGACGCCCGGGGCCGTGCGCAGCATCAGCCGC
>JAGNMU010000632.1 GCA_017991005.1 Gemmatimonadaceae bacterium
TCGGGCTACGGACAAACCGGCCCGTATCGCCGCCGCTCGGGGTTTGCAAACATCGCGCAGGCCTTTGGTGGGCTCAACTATCTCGCCGGCTTTCCGGGGGAAACGCCGGTCTTGCCCGGCACGGTTCCACTGGGCGACTACATCGCCAGTCTCTTCGGCGCGATTGGCATCCTGATCGCGCTGCGCCACAGCGAAGCCACCGGGCGCGGTCAAGTGATCGACGTGGGCATCTACGAGTCGGTCTTTCGTGTGCTCGAAGAGATCGCAGCCGTCTATGGTGCGAATGGCAAAATCCGCGAGCGTGAAGGGTCTGGCAGTTTTGTCGCCTGTCCGCACGGGCACTTTCGCACCAAGGATGACAAGTGGATCGCCATTGCCTGCACCACCGACAAGATGTTCGAACGGCTCTCCATCGCGATGGGGCAACCGCATCTGTCGTCGAGCAGTCTGTTTGGCGATCAACGCAAACGTCTGGCGGCGCGCGATCAGGTGAATCAGATCGTCATCGATTGGGTGGGCGCGCGGACGCGCGACGAGGTGCTGCAGCTCTGCCTCGATGAAGAGGTGCCGGCTGGCAAGGTGAACAGTATCGCCGACATTTTCGAAGACGAACAGTTTGCGGCGCGGGGCAATCTGGCACGCATCACCGAAGAGCTCACCGGCGAGGTGGTGCTCCCCGGCGTGGTGCCCACGTTGTCCGCGACGCCCGGTCGCATCACCAATCTGGGGCCGACGCTTGGCAACGCCACCGACGACGTGATGCGCGAACTGCTGGGACTCGCCGACGCCGAACTGCGCCGTTTGCACGCGCAGAAAATCATCTGACGCCTTCTGAGATCATTCACAGATGCCCATAGCCTCAGAGCCGTCGCTCACGCCGCTGCCGCTGGCCGGCATTCGCGTCATCGACGTCGCGACCGTAATCGCGGCGCCGTTCTGCGCCACGATGCTGGGTGAGTTCGGTGCCGACGTGCTGAAAATCGAACACCCCATCGGCGGCGATGCCCTGCGCCGCTTTGGGACGCCATCGCAGCGTGGCGACACGTACACGTGGCTGAGCGAATCGCGCAACAAACGGTCTGTCACGCTCGATCTCCGCATGGCGGAGGGCGTCGAGATCTTCAAGGATCTCATCACCAAAACCGATATCCTCTGCGAAAACTTTCGCACCGGCACACTGGAAAAGTGGGGACTCGGCTGGGACGTGCTGCACGCGCTCAACCCGCGGCTGATCATGCTGCGTGTCACAGGCTACGGACAAACCGGTCCGTACAAAGACCGCCCCGGCTTTGCCCGGGTCGCGCACGCCGTCGGTGGCATTGCCTATCTCGCCGGCATGCCCAAAGGCACACCCGTCACGCCCGGTTCAACGACGCTGGGCGACTACATGACCGGGCTGTACGGCTGCATCGGCGTGTTGTTGGCCCTTCGTCACCGCGACCTCACGGGCGAAGGACAGTACGTCGATGCGGCGCTCTACGAATCGGTCTTTCGTTGCACGGAGGAACTGGCGCCGGCGTACGGCATGCACGGTATCGTGCGAGAGCGACTGGGGTCGTCGCACAACGACTTCGCCTGCCCGCACGGCCACTTCGCCACCAAGGATGGCAAGTGGGTCGCCATCTCCTGCGCCACCGACAAACTGTTCATGCGTCTGGCCATGGCGATGGGCCGACCGGAACTGGCCTCATCAAGCACGTACGGCGAGCAGAAGACGCGGCTGGCACATCGCCACGATGTCAACGAAATCGTGCGTGATTGGTGCGGGTCGCTCACGCGTGAAGAGGTGCTGGAGCGCTGCTACGCCACCGACACGCCGGCGGGGCCACTCAACAACATTGCGGACATCTTTGGCGACCGGCAGTTTCATGCGCGGCGCAATCTTGTGGCCGTGAGCGAAATGAAAACCGGCGAGTCCATCATCGTGCCCTCACCGGTACCGCAGCTCTCGGAAACGCCCGCCCGCATTCGGAGTCTGGGCCCGGAGCTTGGACAACACACTGATGAAGTGCTGCGCGAAGTGTTGGGTCTCGACGACGCACACATCGCGCGCCTGCGTCAGCAGAAGGTGATCTGAGCCATGCCAGGCATCCTGTCGGGTCTCCGCATCGTTGAAGGCTCGGCCTTTGTCGCGGCGCCGTTGGGCGGCATGACACTGGCGCAGCTCGGTGCGGATGTCATTCGGTTCGACCCCATCGGCGGCGGTCTCGATGCGCATCGCTGGCCGGTCACCGCCGACGGCACCAGTCTCTTCTGGGCTGGACTCAACAAAGGCAAGCGGTCGATTGCGGTGGACATTCGTTCCCCGCGCGGGCAGGAACTGTTGACGCAGCTCATCACCTTGCCGGGCGATGATGCGGGCATCTTCAGCACCAATTTCCCCGCGCGAGGCTGGCAGTCGTACGAAACGCTACGCGCGCACCGCGATGATCTGATCATGGTCAACCTGACTGGTCGTCGAGACGGTGGATCGGAGGTGGACTACACCGTGAACCCGGCGCTGGGTTTTC
>JAGNMU010000633.1 GCA_017991005.1 Gemmatimonadaceae bacterium
TGTGGCGCGATGCGCCGGGTTCTGCTTCCTGACACCTGGATCCGTTCCTCCCTCCCTTTGTCCTTTCTAGGTCTCGCGTCACACGACGGACCGCGCTTCCCTACCGCCTCCTCCGCGCCGTCGAATCCGGCACAAACTGGAATGGCTGTTGCAGCACCTGCGGCACAGCCTTTCCCTGCTTGATCGCCGGCACAAAGCGTTGATCCCGGAGCGCTTTGCGCACCGGTTCGATGAATGCCGAATGCGTGAAGGTCACGGCGCTGAATGTCTCGATTTGCACGGCGCCACTGGCAGTGACCACGAATTCCGCCAGCACCGAGCCGGATGTTTGTGCCTCGAACAACGAATCCGGATAGAGGGGATGCACGACGGCCATCGAGTCCATGAACGCCGCCTGATCCACGTCATCGTCTGCAAAGGCTTTGCGGTCGGCCAGCAGTTGCAGCACCAGCGCCGCCGGCGACGGGCCGTTGCGCTTGCGTGACGGCTCGGCGCGATCGGGCTGCTTGGACCACATCACGATGGTTCCGCAGCTGCTGCTGATGGCCTGATTGCGCTGAAACTCCAACGGCACGCTTGCAGCCCCTGAGTAGACCTCGATGCCGTCAAACGACATCGGGTCGAACGAATCGAGGTCGACTTCCATGCCCGTGAGCGCCTGACCATCCACCCACACCAGCGGTGAACAGCGGCTGTTGCGAATGCGCACCTGATTGCGATTCTGGCGTGTCTCCACGCGAAACCCTGGCACACTGCGCAGCAACACGGTCAGGCTTGCCGGATTGCGTTTCTCGAGATCGGCGCGTGTGAAGTAGCGACCGCGTCCCATCGCCTGCCGCCCGTAAAAGCCGGCCATTGGTCCGCGTAAAGCGGTTCGGCCGGTAACGGTGACCGGCGCGAGATCCACCGCCACGCGCGCCATCTGCACCGTGGCGTCGATGGTTTTGCCGCTGGTGGTTTCCACCCTCACGGAGTCTGGGCGATAGCCGAGTCGTCGTACATGCAACCAGGCGCCGCCAGTCGGCACCCGTTGCACGGTGATGACACCGCGTTCGTCAGAGTCGAGTGTAACCGGTGCGTTGGCGCGGGTGACGTGTGCGCCGACGAGTGGTGCCCCGTCGGCGGTGCGTACTGCGAGGCGCACCGTGCCGGCATCCTGCACGCGGGCCGTCGCGGCAAGCAGCGGCAGCGCGGCGACCACCAGCAGGATTGGGCGTGAGGCAACGCGCCGCGAATCCGTCAGCGTGTCCGTGAGTGAGTCCGTGTTCATGGGACAGAGGAGGGGAGAGCTCCACGATATATTCCGCGCTCGCGCCAGCCTAGCGTTTCACTTTGGCAGGGAGCGAGCTCGGCCGTGAATTCCGGGAGGGAAGCAACTCGGCGATCGCCGCGCCGTCCTTTCTCGGATCCGATGCGCCGTGATTGACGCCGGTGCTGAAGTTGCGCAGCACCGCCTGTCCGGCGCCCATGCGCGTTGACGAGAAGTCCCCACGCATGACGAGCTGATGTCCACGCGCCGTGAGTGCCTGGCGGGTCGACTCCGGGATGCGCGATTCCAGGTTCACATCGCAGCCTTCGAAGGTGTCCTTGGAGAAGCGCGGGACGTCGAGGGCGCCCTGCACATTCATGCCGAAGTCCACCACGTTGGAGACAAACTGCGCGTGGGCCTGCGCCTGATTCCACCCGCCCATGATACCGAAGGCGATGCGCACATCATCCTTTTCCATGAACGCCGGAATGATCGTGTGCAGCGGACGCTTGCGGCCCGCGAGCACATTCGGACTGGCGGCATCGAGCGTAAACCCGCCACCGCGGTTGTGCAGAACGAATCCCGCGCCGTCCACCACGAGCCCCGAGCCGAAGCCCACCGTGGAGTAGTTGCTCTGGATCAGCGAGATCATGTTCCCCTCGCGATCGACGGCACTGATGTACGTCGTGCCGTTGTCCGTCGCGCCCGCCGGACCGGCGCTCACATTGCATGCGGCCGATGTGGCGCTGATGAGTTTCGCACGTTCGGCCGCATAGGACTTGGACCGCATCACCTCCACCGGCACCTTGGCGAAGCGCGGATCCGCGTCGTACCGCTGCATGTCGGCGTAGGCCAGCTTCTTCGCTTCGATCATCAGATGCAGCGCGTCGACTGAGTTGTGGCCCTTGGAGGCCAGCGGAAAGGCCTCCATGATGTTGAGCATTTCGAGCGCCGCAATGCCCTGGCCGTTGGGCGGCAATTCGTAGACGGTCCACCCGTGATACGTCGTGGAGATCGGGTCCACCCATTCACTGGTGAACGCGGACAGATCGGCAGCCGTCATCGTGCCGCCGTGACGCTGTGATGTCGCCAGAATCTTCTGCGCCACCACACCACGATAGAATGTCCGTGCACCGCCAGTGGCGAGTTGTCGATACGTCCACGCGAGATCGGGATTCCGAAACACGTCGCCCTGTTTGGGTAGCGCGCCGTTGGGTAGGAAGGTGCGCGCCGTCGGTGCATCGGCCCGCAGCACCG
>JAGNMU010000148.1 GCA_017991005.1 Gemmatimonadaceae bacterium
GTCTGAGTGGCGAGATCACCTCGCTTAGCGCCGCCGCACGGCGCGGCGAACTCAGTGTTCGTGCAGACGCCAGCGCGTTTCACGGGGCGTATGCGGAGCTGGTGCAGGGCATCAACACGATGCTCGATGAGACGCTGGCGCCCGTGAATGACGCCACGGATGTGCTGCAGCAGGTGGCGCAGCGTGACCTGCGGGCGCGTGTGCACGGCACGTATCATGGTGACCATGCCCGTCTGACCACGGCGCTCAACCAGACGCTGGAGCAGCTCGAGGGAGCGCTGGGTGAGGTGTTTGGGGCGTCCGAGCAGGTGTCGGCTGCGGCCGATCAGATTGCCTCGGGCAGCCAGTCCATGGCGGAAGGCGCGTCGGAGCAGGCCAGTTCGCTCGAGGAGATCAACGCGAGTCTGCAGGAGCTCGACACACACTCGCGTGACAGCGCCCGTGAGGCCGATCGGGTGCGCGCGCTGACGCAGGCCGCGCGCGCCACGGCCAGCGATGGGTCGGCCCAGATGCATCAGCTCAACGAGGCGATGTCGGCGATTCAGCGGTCCGTGAGCGAGACGGCGCGCATCATGAGCACCATCGATGACATCGCTTTTCAAACGAACCTGCTGGCGCTCAACGCGGCGGTGGAAGCCGCACGTGCCGGTGACTCCGGCCGCGGATTTGCCGTGGTGGCCGATGAAGTGCGGTCGTTGGCGCTGCGCAGTGCGCAGGAGGCCAAGAAGTCGGCCGCGGTGATCGAGCGGGCCCTCGCCGATGCCGCACGAGGCGCCGAGCTCAATCAACGTTCGCAGGTGCAGTTCACCGAAATCGCGGGCACGGTGGAACAGGTGTCGGACGCCATGCAGATGATTGCGGAAACCAGCGCGCAGCAAGCCGATGGCATTCGCCAGATTCTGGCGGGCACCGACACGATGAACCAGGTCACGCAGCAGGCGGCGGCCAATGCCGAGGAGTCGGCGGCGGCGGCGCAGGAGCTGACCAGTCAGGCCGAGTCACTGCACGACATGGTTGGGCGATTCGAGCTGAGCGTCACTGGAGCCACCGGACAACGAATGGCGGCAGCAGCGCCAGTTCGCGCCGCCACCGCCACTCGTGCCCGTCACCGCGGTCGGGTGCTCGTTACGACGTAATCTTGCCCTTCGTGGGGGTGGCGTTCTTGACGTACTTGTCGAGCCACGCCACCCACCGCGCCCACTGATCGAGCACCGTTTCCTTGGCGATCGGTCCGTGGTCTTCGTAGGGATACATGTAGAGCGCGCTGGTCTTTCCCAGTCCCTGGAGCGCGTGGAAGAGTTTGATCGAGTTGATCGGATCGGTACCCACGTTCTGATCTTCGGTGCTGTGGTACATCAGCAGCGCACCGTTGAGCTGGTCGGCGTACAGGAACGGTGACATCTCGAGATACGTCTGCCGTCCCTGCCACAGATCGCGGCGCTCGCTCTGGAATCCGTTGGGCGTGAGCGTGCGATTGTACGCGCCGTCGCCGGCGATGCCCGCCTTGAAGAACGGCGTGTGCACCATCGCATTCACGGTGCTGAACGCTCCGTAGCTGTGTCCGCCGATGCCAAGCCGCTGGCGGTCGATGATGCGCAGCGTGTCGAGCGCGTCGATGACGGCCGAGAGATCATTGCGCAGATCGACAACGTAGTTGTCGTTCGGCAACTGGCCTTCGCTCGCAAAGATCGGCGCGTCGGGCTCGATCACCGCATAGCCCTGCGTGACGAGAAACGCGAGCGACCGCGGACCAAAACTCTGAAAGCGATTGTTCGCCGCGCGGCCAGTGGCCAGCGTGCGTTCGTACGCCGCCTGATTGTCGAACTCCGACGGATAGAACCAGAACATCGCCGGCAGTCGCGTGCCCTCTTTGTAGTCGGCGGGCAGCGTGACCTTGACGTTGAACGTGTAGCCGTCGGCACGGCGCGCTGTCACGTTGCGACGAATCGCGCCGGAGATTTCCGGCATCAGATCGCGATTGCTGGTGAGCTGCTTCGCCTGCTTGGACGCGAGATCGAGCACATACGACTGCGGCACCGCCACGGGCGACTCACGCTGCACGAGCGCGCGCGAGAAGTTGTCGTCGAGCGGCGCCGAGATGGTCTCAAGCACATCGCCGGCACTTTCGTACGTGCGGGTACGCGTGCCCGTTTTGATCTCGATCTTCTCGACGAACACTTTGGGCATGCGGCCCGCCGTGGAGTCGGTGGTGCTGCCCTGGGAGAAGACGAACTTGCCGTCGGTGGACACCATCACCACGGGCACGCCGCGGCTGCCCGCCCGGGTCACCAGACCTCCCGCGGCACCGCCACCACGTCCGCCGGGACCGCCAGCGCCTGGCGCGGCGGCGGCCGGACGTGCAGTGGTATCACCACGGCCGCCGCGGGCGCGTGGCGCCACGACGGTGAACTTCGCGTTGTTCTCATCGAGGAACACGGCGTGCTCGAAGGCACCGGCGGTTCCCGTTTCGCTGATGAACATGATGCGCCCATTGTCACTGAAGCGCACCGCACTGATGCGATTGGGCGTTTCGTAGATCGCCTTGGCGCTGGTCGAATCGAAGGGCGGCATCCAGTGCATCAAACGATCGGCGCGACGCGCGAGTGACGCCGAATCGGCGCGAGCCGCCGCCGCCGGTGCGCCAGAGGTCGTGGCACCGGCCGCCGCTGGGGCGATCTGTGCATACAGCATTCCGCTCGCGTAGGGATGCCACGCGATGTTGCGCTTGCCGGTGTCCGCAGCCGCGCCGCCGCCGCGTCCAAACCCGCCGGCGCCAGCGCCCGGTGCAGCGGGACGCGGATCGGCGGGATCGACCGGTTCTTCGCCTTCGCGCAGCGGACGCTTGGCAATCTCTTTCAGCACCTTGCCGGTGCCATCGATGATCACTTCAGAGGTGCCATACGACGACACCGGCAGCACGTACGAGAACGGCTTCTCCACATACGTGGCGCGGAAGAACTGGCCATCGGGTGAAGCATCCACGGCGCGCAGCAAGCCAGGCTTGCCAATCGGCTTGACCGCGCGCGTCTTCACATCGATGACCGCCAGCTGACCCGTCGTGTGGTATTCGAGCAGTGTCTTCTCGAACGGTGTGGTCACGAGGTCGGCGTACGTGCGCGTCTTGAGTTTGTTGTTTTCGTTTGTGCGTACCATCGGGCCGGGGGCAAGGGCCGGCTCTTTGGGCTCGGGGCCGCGTGCGTCGGGCACAAGGACGGTGATGATCGACTTGCTGTCGGCCGACCATTCGATGTTCGTCACGTTGGTCGCGAGCAGCGACTTGGTCGTGAGCGGCCGCGATTTCCCCGTGGCGGCGTCCGCGACGTAGATGTGTGTCGCGTTCGGAAACAGCGCGAGGAATGCGATCTGCTGGCCGTCGGGCGACCAGGTCAATCCGCCAACCCGTGCACCGGCGGGGACGACCACGGGAATCTTGCGGCCGGTCTCCCACTCGGTCACCTCGATGCCGGCGGCACTGCGTGTGGTCAGTCCACGTTCGCGATTGGCGCCGTGATCGATCTGCAGGCCGCCAAGGTTGTAGTGAGCCTTGCCGAGCAATTGCAGCGACGGCAACCCGTCGCTCACCTGGCGCGCCACGTATTTGCGCGAGATCGGACTGGGGGCCGCGAAGGACACATTCATTTCGCGCGGCGCACTCACGAGTTTCGCGATGCCCTCCGGCGGCGTGATATACCCTTCGGCGGAGATCGGGTCGGCAGCCTTGGCGGCCGCTGCCGCGGCGTTTTGCGCGGAGAGTGGCGCGGAGCCCAGCGGGGAGACCAGCAGCGTGCCGGCCACGAGTCCCGCCAGCGTGCCGGTCGAAATGAGGCCGGTCCCGCGCCGGGCAGGAGCCTGGTGCGGGCGAGGGCTGGAAACCCGAGTGGAGTGGAAGTGCATCACGACGGCCCAAGGGTGTGGGAACGGAAACTGCGGCGGAGGGCGGAGGTCCGCCGCCGACAACAGGCAATACGCAGCACTCCCGCAAGACGCTTGTCCAGCGTGGGCGCGGGGGTCACCTTCGATAAGACTTCACGCCGAGCCAGACTGCCCATGAGTGATCCGACACCGTCGTCCCCGTCGCTGCCCACCAACACATCGTCCGACACGCCTGCTGACGAGCCCGCTTCACATGAACTGCTGGGCCGGTTGGAGCATGCCCGGCAGGATCTGCTGCGCGTCCATCGCGCGCTCCTGCAGGTAGAGCGACTGCGCTATGAAAAGGCGCGCGGCCGGATCGCCAACAACAGCGCCTTTCTGCAATTGGTGATTTCCGATCCGTGGTTTGACTGGCTGCGCCCGATGGCGCAGTTGGTCTTGCTCATCGATGAGCGGACCAGCGACAAGAAATCCGTGCTCGGGGGTACAGAGGGGAAGGCGCTTCTCGACCGGGCGCGGGGCCTGCTGCGCGCGGATGCCGAAGGGGATGCCTTTCAGCGGTTATACCATGACGCGGTTCAGTCGTCTCCTGAGATGGCGGTCCTGGCGCGACAGGTGGCGGCTGGCTGGACGCGGTAACCGATGTGGCGTGTCGTGTGACAAGACGCGGTGCCGAGTCCAGCTCTTCGTCCCAGACGCTGGTCGAGGGCTGTACACGAGGTCATGCTTATTGGGTTGGGCTCCCCACCCGGTTCTCACTCCCCCCGGCAGTCCACGATTCGGATGCACGCTTCCGTCCGAGGCACCGCTGTTCGGCTGATCGCCGCGACGCTCGTCGTCGGCTCCGTCGTGTCGTGTGCATGGCCCGGACAGCACGCGCCGCGCCGTGTGGGGGTGTCGACGGGAAGTAGCCGGGTCAACTCCCGACCAGCGGTGCAATCGACGCCGCGTTCGGCGGGGCACGATGTACGCCTGCCGCCGGAGTTCCTCTCCTTCGAAGCGCAGTTCGATTCGTTATGGGCGCGCTTTGACGAGGAGTATCCGTCGTTCGCGTACAAAGGGGTGAACTGGACCGCGCAGCGCGCGTTGTTCCGCGACCGGGCGTTGCGTGCGCGATCGCAGGCGGAGTTCATTGCCGTGACATGCGAGATGCTCGAACCGCTGCGCGATTTGCACATCTGGTTTGTCGATCCGCAGGGGCAGGTGGTGCCGACGTATCGCCCGTCGAACGTGGCCAACTTCGATCGTGCGCGCTGGACGCGCGCGTTGGCCGACGCGAACTATGTCGAGCGGGTGGATGGGTTGGGCGAGGCGAATGTTGCCGGCTTCGGTTACCTGTTCGTCGGCTCGTGGAATGCGCCGGTCGACATGAACTCGCTGGATCAGATCCTGCAGCGCGTGCGTGAGACGCCGGGACTGATCATCGATGTGCGCACCAACGGCGGCGGCAGTGACGCGACCGCGCTCGCGTTTGCGCAGCGGTTTACGACACGCAGTTTTGCCGCGTCGTATGTCCAGCGGCGCACGGGCCCACGGCACGAGGACCTCGACGCACCGCGTGCGCGCGCGGTGGGCCCGCGCGGCACGTGGCAGTATCTGCGGCCCGTGGTGGTGATCACCGGGCGCGCCGGATTCAGTGCCACCGAGAGTTTTGTCGCGGCGCTCCGGACACTGCCCAACGTCACCGTCATCGGTGACACCACCGGTGGCGCCTCCGGCAGCCCGATCACGCTGCCACTCGGCAACGGATGGTCGTACACCGTGCCGCAGTGGATCGAATACGGACCCGACCGGCAGCCGATCGAATGGCGCGGTGTGGCGCCGCACATCGCGATTCCGTGGGAGCCGTCGCTCTACGAACGCGCGCGTGATCCGCTCATCGACGCCGCCGTCGGGTTGCTGGCCGAGCGCAACGGACTCTTTCGCATGGCACCGTCGGGTGAAGAAAACGGGCACCTGCCGCCACGAGCCCCACCACGCTGACGGCGTCGGGCGCTGCGGACATTTGGCAACACGGCGCGCCGCTCGTAAGATGGGGAGATGACGACCGACCGGAGTGCGAACGGAACGCCAGCGCCGCGCGTGCAGGCGAATATCCCGGTGTGGGATGACGGCGCGTGGACGCCCTTGCCACGTCTGAATCGTGATGTCGACGCCGATGTGTGCGTGGTGGGACTGGGCGGCTCCGGTCTCACGGCCGTCGAAGAACTACTCGCCCGCGGTCTGTCGGTCGTCGCGATCGATGCCGCCGATGTCGGTGCCGGTGCTGCCGGGCGCAACGGCGGGTTTCTGCTCGCCGGCGCGTACGATTTTTATCACGATGCGGTGCGGCTGCACGGACACACGCGCGCGCTCGCGATCTATCGGGCGACACTCGAGGAGATTCATCGCATCGCGGATGCGGCGCCGGGTACGGTGCGCTTCACCGGCTCACGACGTCTCGCGGCGTCGGAGTGGGAAGTTGGCGACTGTCAGACGCAACTGGCGGCCATGCAGGACGACGGACTGTTGTGCGAATGGTACGAAGGCGACGACGGCGTTGGCCTGACCATTCCGGTGGACGCGTCGTTCAATCCGCTGGCGCGCTGCCGCATTCTGGCCACGCATGCGCGCCGCGCCGGTGCCCGACTGTTCGCACGGACGCCGCTGACCGGCCTCGATGGGACCACGGTGCTGACGCCGTACGGACGCATAACCACGAAGCAGGTGATCGTCGCCGTGGACGGCTACCTGGAGCGGGTGTTGCCGGAATTGGCCGGACGTGTGCGCACCGCACGCCTGCAAATGCTGGCGACGGCGCCCACGAGCGAACGGATCGTGCCGTGTCCGATGTATTACCGGGAGGGCTACGAATATTGGCAGCAGACAGCGGATGGCCGCATCGCGATCGGCGGCTTTCGTGATCGCGCCGGCGAGAGCGAGTGGAGCTACGACGCCTCGCCCACCTCACCCGTGCAGCAGATGCTGGAAGAATTCCTGCGCACCACACTCGGCGTGCACGCCGACGTGACACACCGGTGGGCGGCGTGCGCCGGCTATTCGGACAACGGGTTGCCGGTGCTGCAGGAGGTCCGACCGGGCGTGTTCGCCATTGGCGGGTACAGCGGCACGGGCAACGTGATTGGTGCACTCTGTGCACGCGCCGTGGTGGCGTTGGCCTGCGACAGCAACCCGGAACCCGCGCACGAGTTGGTTGGCGCTCCGCGGTAGCGGTCGCGGGAGCGGTCGCGCTGGCCGCCCCGCGCCGGGGTAGATTGGGGGATGAATTTTCGGAGCGAGATCATGCGCGCGCGTGAGGCAGCGCGGGCGGGAATCGTGGCACTGCTATGTGCCGCCGCCGCGCTGGGTGCGCTGGCGCCGGTTGTCCGCGCGCAGGCGGGATCGCAAGCGGGATCGCAAGCGGGATCGCAAGCGGGATCGCAAGCGGGATCGCAAGCGTTGCCAACCTTGCCCAAGACGCCGGTTGTGCCCACGACGTTTGCGGGACTGTTCGCCGCGCGCGATGCACGCGCCAGCGAAAGCCTTGGGTATCTGCGCTGCCTGTCGGGGACGGTCGCGGCCCTGCGTGCAGGCGCGCTGGGCGGCGTGCCGCGCGAGTGGTCGATGACCTGTGTGCGGCAGGGGCGGGAGTGGCGCGGGGTCTTTGGACAGCTCACCGACGACGGGATTCTCGTGCGGTTGCAGTATGCCTTTCGCGGCGATCGTGGGGATCGCGGCGTGCTCACGCGCGACCCGATCGACACATCGGTGGTGAACGGGACCGCACGCGCGCTGCTGCGTGGCTTGTCGGCGCCGCTCCCCGGCGCCGGGCGGTTTGAGTTCACGCCGGTTCCATTGCCGCAAGACAAATTCATCGAAGTCTGGTTTCTGCCGATGGCCTCGACGCCGGTGCGCGCCGTCGTGGGCGGCGATTCACTGATCCAGATGTCGGCCGACGGCGGTCGCGAGCTGGGGCACGGTCGCAGCACGCCGCCGATTCGGACGGTGAGCGTGCCGCTCGAGGGGGCGCGCTGGACACTGGCCAGCAGTGAAGATCGACTGCCAACGGTGAGTGAGTTGCTCATCGCACACATGGCGATTGATCTGGTGCCCGAAGTGCGCGTCGTCACTCGGCAGTACGAGTCCATCCTGACACGCGGGCGTCCAGGATGGACGCATCGCAAACGCTGAGGCGCGCACGTGAGATTGTCGCTCGTTCTGCGCACTGTCTGCATCGCCTCGCTTCTCATCGCTCCCGTCATGCACGCGCAACAGCCCACGCCATCGGACACACTCCTGGCGCCGTGTCCCGGCACCCCCAACTGTGTATCCACCGAAGCCACCCGTGAGTCGCAGCGCGTGCCGACGGTGCCATTCACCGACGCACCCGAGGCCGCACTCGCGCGGGCCAAAGCGGCGTTGCTGGCCGAATCACGCAGCAAGATCACGGCGGAGCGTGGGCTGCACCTGCACGGCGAATGCCGGAGTTTTCTCTTTCGCTTTGTGGACGACGTCGACATCGTCGTGGATTCGGCGGCGCGCGTGTTTCGCTTTCGGTCGGCCTCCCGTGTCGGGCGCAGTGATATGGGCGTCAACCGGAAGCGCATCGCGCGTATCGCCGAGCGGTTGCAGAAATGACGGTGACATTGCGGGCGGCCACTCCAGACGACGTGACGCTGATTCGCGAGCTGATCGAGGGGCTCGCCGACTACGAGCGGCTGCGCCACGAGTGTGTCGCCACGGATGCGTCGCTGCGTGAGACGCTGTTTGGTGCCCGACCCTACGCCGAGGTGATCATTGCCGACGTCGAAGGGTCGGCGGCCGGCTTCGCGCTCTTCTTTCACAATTACTCGACCTTTCTGGCGAAACCGGGGATATATCTCGAAGATCTCTTCGTGCGCCCCGAGCAACGTGGACGTGGCGTGGGGAAGGCGTTGTTGCAGCGACTGGCGCAACTCGCGGTCGAGCGCGGGTGCGGCAGGCTCGAGTGGTCGGTGCTGGACTGGAACGCGGATGCGATCGGATTTTACCGGTCGCTGGGCGCGCGACCGCAGGATGAGTGGACGGTATTTCGCGTCACGGGTGATGCTCTCACACAACTGGCTTCAGGCGAGGAACAGGCTGATGGATCCGCATAACGAACAGACGCCGACGATGTCGCGGCGCACGATACTGCAGCTGCTTGCCGCTGGCGTCGCCGGCAGCTCGCTGCTCCCGCGCCTCGCGTCGGCCTCGGAGAGGGAGGACACCGTGCGTCGCATCGATCACATCGGTCTGCAGCTCTACAC
>JAGNMU010000149.1 GCA_017991005.1 Gemmatimonadaceae bacterium
CCAGGGCGACGGACCCGGCGAATACCGCAGTCCTGCGCGATTGTTCGCCGTCGGCGGCGATACAACCGTCATGCTCGATGGCACCAACCGGAAGTGGTATCTGCTGGACGCGGTGCGCTTCGTCCCGCTCGGCGATGCACAGCGCGCAGTCTATTTGCGCACCGATCCGGACATTCAGGGCATGGCGCGCGATGGCAGTGTGATCCGCGTGAGCCCCTTTGGCCGCACGCACCGAATTCCCCGTGTGCCCATCTCAGGTCGACCTGAGCTCGCTGACTCGGTGGTATTTCTGCGCATCAGGGCCAATGGACCACCCGACAGTCTGGCGTTCGGGCACGGGCGATTTCTTGGCGCCACCGAGAAGCGCGTCGTACTGAATGGTGCTTCCGAAAACTTTGTCGCTATTCTGAATCCGTTTCAGTCGCACGATCAGGCGGTCATGTTTGCCGATGGTGCCATCGCCGTAGCGCGACTCAATCCGTATCGGGTGGATTGGCGAATACCCGGCGCACCATGGATACGCGGCATGCCAGTGGCTGATCCACCTGTGAAGGCTACGGATGTGATCATGCGGGCGGCGGCGGCCGAGTACAAGCGCGATGAAGAAGGCCGTCCGGTATTCGCACCGTCCGACTTTCCGCCGTGGCCCGAACTGGTGCCCCCGTTTGCACTGCGCTCGGTGTTTCCGGGCTCGGACGGCAAGGCGTACGTATGCCGAACTGTAGTCTCGACCGAATCCGGTCAGCAGATCGATGTATTCGAACGCTCGGGACGTCGTACCGGGACAATTCGCATTCCACAAGGTTCGCGATTTGTCGGCGCCGGTGCACGCGGGGTGTACATCGCGCAGCCAACGGATGATGGCGAAGAACAGCTCATCCGGGTGCGCTCAACTTCTTGAGCCCTGAAGTAGCACCAAGTTTCAGATTCTTCACTTTCTAAGTCTCACATTCTTCAGTTTCTAGAGTTCTGACCTCATCGGTTGTCTTGGTCCGATGTCGCAGAATCGAGACGTGAGAAGTCCATACACCCTCTCACGTCTCGACTCCGGCCGCACCGGGCCAAGACAACCGAAGAAGTCAGAACCTTAGAAACCAACGATCTCCGACGCGCTGCTGTCGCAGCGCGTGGTGTCTACGCTCTGGACTTCACATCCGCGGCCTTCACCTCAATCCCCGGCTGCCCATGCTTCTTCAAAATCTCATCAATCGGCGGTAACAACTCCTTCCACGCCGCTCGCAGCTCCACCAGATAGCCCTCGAGTTCCTTGGTGAGAATATCGAACACCTGATAGCTCTGCTTGGTGGGTCGTGCATCCGTGCTGCCAACGACGCCCGCCAACGCAGCGATCTGATTGTTCACCTTGATCGGATAGTTGAGCGGATCCTGCCCACTGCGATTTTTCACCTGGTAGATCTTGGCTTCGATCTCCGAGATGCGCGTATCCAGTGACTTGATGAGCGTCGCGTACCGCGCCGAATCGGCGCCCACCTGTTTGGAGCGCGCCACGGCCTGATCGCGCACATAGCGCACCGTGCGCACCGCGTCGTTGGCATCGGTGGTGCGGTCGCGGATCTGCATCGCCAGTTTGTACTGCGCGATGAGATCGGCCGGCGTGGCCTTGGCGCGCGGATCGGCCTTCACCACGAACTTCGCTTCCTGCGCCGTACCGCCGTCCACCAACAGGCGCACCGTGTACGTGCCCGGCAACACCAGCGGACCCGTGGTGCTGCCCGCCCAGAAGATCATGCCGTCAAAGCGCGTGGCATCCGCCTCGCGGAGATTCCACGAGAACGTGTTCATCCCCGTGCGATTCGTCGGATTGCCGTCCGGCGCAACCCCGCGACGTCCCGTCGGTGCGGCCGCTGCGGCACCGGCGCCCGCCGTGTCGCTCGAGAAACTGCGCACCGTGCGTCCGGTGGAGTCGCGGAACTCGATGGTCACTTTGCGCGCCGCCGATTTCAGCCAGTAGTTCACAATCGCGCCGTTGGGCGGATTCGCGCCCACCGGCGAATCACTCTGCGACGCACTGAACCCGCCGCCCCAGTTGATGCGATACGTGGTGCGCGGCGTGAACAGATGTGACGCCGATGCCAGCACCGACGACGACAACTGGCGCAACGCACTGAGATCGTCGATCACATAAAACGACCGGCCGTGTGTGGCCGCGATCAGATCGCCTTCCTTGATGGCGATGTCATGCACCGGCACGATCGGCATGTTCCGACGCAGCGAGACCCACGTGCCGCCGTCATCCATCGACACGTACAGCCCGCGCTCCGTACCGGCAAACAGCAGACCCTTCCGCACTTCGTCTTCGCGAATCACGCGCGTGAATTCGGTGGACGGGATGCCCGTCGCCTGCCCGCTGCCATCGATACGCGTCCACGTCTTGCCGAAGTCGGTGGTCTTGAACAGATACGGCTGGTTGTCGTCCATCTGAAACCGATTGGCCGCCACGTACGCGGTGCCCGCGTTGTAGCGCGACGCTTCGATGATGGAGATGCGCGCCCACTCACGTTCTTTGAGTAGCGGCGGTGTCACGTTGGTCCACGTCTTGCCCGCATCGCGCGAGAGTTGCACCAGTCCGTCGTCGGTGCCTGCCCACAACACGCCGCGTGTCACCGGTGATTCGGCCAGCGCGAACACCGTGCCGTAGTACTCGACACTCGTCTGATCGAGGGTGATCGGTCCACCCGAGGGCCCCAGCGTGCGTGGATCGTTGCGCGTCAGATCGGGGCTGATGGCCGTGTAGCTCTCCCCTTCATCGGTGGTTTTGAACACCACACTGGATCCCACGTAGATCACTTTCGGATCGTGCGGACTCACGACAATCGGGAACGTCCACTGCATGCGGTACTTCGAGTCGATGGCCGAGTGTCCCATCGGGTTGAGCGGCCACGGATTGACGTTGCGCGAGAGACCCGTGCGCATGTCCTTGCGCGTCAGCAAGCCGCCGTAGCTGCCGGCAAAAATGATATCCGGATTGTTGGGAAGCGCCGTGACAAAACCGCTTTCGCCGCCGCCGGCCTCCTCCCACATGTTCACCGTGATGCCACCGGCCGCACGCGACGGTCCACAGAGTGTGGAGTTGTCCTGCTGCGCACCGCAGATCCTGTACGGGAAGTGATTGGTGGTGGACACATGATAGAACTGCGCCGTCGCGAAATCCTGCGCGGTCCACGTGCGACCGCCGTCGGTGCTCACGGCGGCGCCACCGTCGTCGCCTTCGATAAGGCGGTCACCGTTGTCCGGCGCAATCCACGCGTCGTGTGAATCGCCGTGCGGCGGGTTGAGATCGCTCCACGTTTTGCCACCGTCACGCGAGACCTGAAAGTTCACATTGCTCGCGTACACGAGATCGGCATTTTTCGGATCGGCGTAGATCTTGGTGTAGTACCACGCGCGCTGACGCAGTTTGCGTTCATCGTTCACGCGCGCCCACGTCGCACCGGCGTCTTCGGAGCGGAACACCCCGCCTTCATTGGCTTCGATGATCGCGTAGATCCGGCGCGGGTTCGCGCCACTCACACTGATGCCGATATTGCCCCACAGTCCGGCCGGCAAACCCGGGTGACGCGTGATCTCGGTCCACGTGTCGCCACCGTCGGTGGACTTGTACATGCCCGAGCCCTTGCCGCCTGACACCAGCATCCACGGCGTGCGGTTGGCCTGCCAGAGTCCCGCGTACAACACGCTCGGATTCGTCGGGTCCATCGCCAGATCGGCGGCACCGGTCGAGTCGTCCTTGAAGAGCACCTTCTGCCAATTCTTGCCGCCGTCTTTTGAACGGAACACGCCACGTTCGGCATTGGGGCCCCATACGTGTCCCTGCGCGGCCACGTACACGAGGTCCGGATTGGTGGGATGCACGCGCACTTTCGAGATCTGCCGCGTGTCATTGAGCCCGATGTTGGTCCAGGTGCGCCCACCGTCGGTGG
This sequence comes from Gemmatimonadaceae bacterium, assembly GCA_017991005.1. Taxonomy (GTDB): domain Bacteria; phylum Gemmatimonadota; class Gemmatimonadetes; order Gemmatimonadales; family Gemmatimonadaceae; genus Gemmatimonas. Next base: position 3,942 of record JAGNMU010000149.1, read on the forward strand.
TCTTCCACACACCGTCGCCATGCGACACGTTGCCGCGAATCGGGAATTCGCCGCCGCCCACGTACACCACGTCGGGATTGGACGGTGCCACCGCGATCGCGCCGATCGTACCGCCGAAGTAGCGATCCGTCATCGCCTGCCACGACAGGCCGCCGTCGCTGCTCTTCATCACGCCGCCGCCGGTCGTGCCCATCCAGTATTCGCGCGGTCGCGCCACACTGCCGGCCACCGCCACCGATCGACCGCCGCGATACGGGCCAATCTCGCGCCATCGGAGTGAACCAAAAGCACTCGAGTCAAACGGCGCAGACAGCGGCGCAACCGCCGCAACCACTTGTCGCGCCGCAGCGGGCCGGACCGGCGTCTTCGCCGGCGCCTGGGCGAGCGCGCTCAACAGGGGAAAGCCGCCAAGCACCACGGCGGCGACGCGCAAAGCAGATCGGGACATCGGACAGTCTCCAGGACGGGAAGGAATCGATTTGCGACAATGACCGATTCCGCCGCGTCGGGCAAGCGGGGCTTTTCGGACGCGTTTCGCTGGCTTTTGGTGCGCTTCGACGGGGGTGGGGTGGTGCCCGGGCTGGCGGGCCTCCTCTGCCGTTGCCGTGACGACCCGAATGCGGGTCGTCCCGACGGCAGAAGGCCCGCCAACCCGGACACAACCCCACCCCTGTCAGCGATGGCGGCGACGCCTGCGAACCGCGTCGGCGAAGTCGCAGGTCTTTCCGATTCCCATGGACCTGCTCAGCCGGACAAGACCCAAAGCCCCATCCTGTGACATCGCGTCGCGCCACCGGGAGCTCGCAACCGTCTCAGTCCCCCCGGCGCCAGCCCGGGGTCGCGGGTCGCGTCCGGCGACCTTCTGCCGTCGGGACGACCCGCCCACGGGTCGTCACGGCAACGGCAGAGGAGGTCGCCGGACGCGACCCGCGATCCCGGCCCCCCGCCGCAAGCACACCCCTGAAACCAGCCGCGCCATCTCCCGTAAGAGATAGCGAAGTGATATCATAGAGATACCAACCCTCTCCACCGAGGACTCCATAATGCTCCGCGAAGTTGAAGCCCGCCCCACCCCCGGCATCCCCATGGCCCTGCTCCTGCTCGCAGGTGCCGGCGGCGCGGTGTGGCTCCTGATTACCGGCGCCCGGGCGGATAACCCGCCGCTCGCCATTGGCGGCATGGCCATCCTGCTCGGGCTCTGCCTCTGTCTGCCAGGCCTGTTCACCGTCGCCCCCAACGAAGGCAAGGTGCTCACGCTTTTCGGCAACTACAAAGGCACCGTCAAGACGTCGGGACTCTGGTTCACCAACCCGTTCATGTCCAAAAAGGCCGTCTCGCTCCGCGTCCGAAACTTCGAGACCAACAAGCTCAAGGTGAATGACGCGCGCTCGAATCCGGTCGACATCGGCGCCATCGTTGTCTGGAAGGTCATCGACACCGCCGAAGCCATTTTCGAAGTCAACGACTACGTGCAGTACGTCTCCATGCAGAGTGAATCGGCGCTGCGCACACTCGCCTCCGCGCATCCGTACGATTCACACGGCGACGGCGAGATCGCACTCAGCACGCACCAGCTCGAAGTCAACAAAGGCCTGCTCGAAGCGCTCCGTGAACGCTTTGCCAAGGCCGGGGTCGAAGTGATCGAGGCGCGGATCAGCCATCTGGCCTACGCGCAGGAAATCGCCGCCGCGATGTTGCAGCGGCAGCAGGCCAGCGCCATCGTCGCCGCCCGACAGACCATCGTCGAAGGCGCCGTGGGCATGGTGGAGATGGCGCTCGACGCACTGAGCGCCAAGAACATCGTCACGCTCGACGACGAGCGGAAAGCGGCCATGGTGAGCAACCTGCTCGTCGTGCTCTGCTCGGACCGCGCCGCGCAGCCGGTAGTCAACACCGGCACGCTGTACACGTAACGCCGTGACCCGATCGGAGTCTGTGTCTCATGGCTGAACGGAAGTCCTTTCTCCTGCGTGTGGACCGCGAGTTGCTCGACGCGGTCCAGCGCTGGGCGAACGACGACCTGCGAAGCCTCAACGCGCAGATCGAGTTCCTGATGCGGCGTGCGCTCCGTGACGCGGGACGCACGCCGCGTCGTGACGCCATCCCATCAGTTGCACCGACCGACCCCTCGCAGGCGGATGCGCCTGTCGATGACCTGGGCGGATCGGAACCCGCATAATGCCGCGGCGCTCCGTGCGCCGAACCTCTCATGCTTTTTGTAGCGTTCCGTCGTAGTGCACGGCTCGGTGGCGTTGTCCTCGCCGCGGCCATCGCCGCGCTGTTGGCAGGGCTCTTTGTGGCGCGTGCCGCGCGTGCGCAAGGTGCGCCCACCTCACCCATCGCGTATCACTATCTGCGCGACAACGGTGACACGCTCGGCACGGAAACGGTGACCACGACCGCCAACGCCATCAGTGGCGTGCTGGCGCTCAAGGGACAACCGCGCATCGAGTGGTCGCACGCGCACGCGAACCAGCGGCTCGGCGTGCTGACACTCAAGATCTTTGCTGCCACGAGCCCGGACCCGCTCCAATCGGGCACGGTCGACATTCGCGGTGACAGCGCGTATGTCGATTTCGCCTCGGCCACCCAGCGCACGAAGCAGGCAATGTCCACCAAGGCCGGCGCCACGCCGCTGGTGAACGCGTCGGTGCTGCACGCCGCCCTGCTCGCCTCGTACGCGCGCTTGGGGAAGCAACCGTCCATCGAGGTCTTTCTCACCTCGGGTGGCCAGACCTTCACCGCCACCGTGGCCACGGTCGGTGACACCACCACCTTCCGTCTCGCCACGTCGGACATGCGTATCGTGCAGGGCGCCGATGGCCTGCCGGCATACGTGCTGCTGCCCGGACAGGGCGCCCGCGTGATGCGCGCGGGCGTCACCCTGAATCCGGCGACCAGCAAGGTCAACTACGATGCACCGGCCGGCGCACCGTATACGGCTGAACACGTACGCATTCCCAGCGGTCGTGGCTACGATCTTGCGGCCACACTCACGCGGCCGGTGCGTTCGGCGCCGGTGCCCGTGGTGATCACCATCAGCGGCAGCGGCCCACAGGAACGCGATAGTCGCATCTCCATCGTGCCCGGCTACGCGATCTTTCGGCAGATCGCCGACACGCTCGGCCGCCGAGGCATCGCGGTGCTGCGATTCGATGATCGCGGGGTCGGTGAATCCAGCGGTCGCGAGAGTGCGGCAAACTCCACCAGCGCCGACTTCGCCGACGACGTGCGCTCGATTATCGCGTGGCTCCGTGCACGCCCGGACATCGACGGATCGCGCATTGCACTCGCGGGCCACAGCGAAGGGGGACTGATTGCCCCCATGATCGCGGCCAGTGATCCGAAACTCAAAGGCATCGCCCTGCTCGCCGGACCGGCCTATGACGGACGTCGCATCATTCAGTTCCAGTATCGCCAAGGTATCGACAGCACACCGGGTTTGACCGTCGCGCAACGCGACTCCATCTGGAAATCGGTGCCCGCAACGCTCGACTCGATGGCCAAGGCCACGCCGTGGGTGCGCTACTTCCTGTCGTACAATCCGGTGCCCACTGCAACGCATGTCAAACAACCGGTGCTCGTGCTGCAGGGTGCAACCGATCGACAGGTCACCGCCGAGCAGGCCGATTCACTCGTCATGGCCATCAAGGCCGGTGGCAATCGCGACGTGACGCTCAGAAAGTTTCCGGCCACCAATCACCTCTTTCTGCGCGATCCGTCCGGCTTGCCAAGCGGCTACTCGCGTTTGGAAAACCCCAAGGTCAATCCCGACATGCTCGGCGCGCTGGCTGATTGGATGGTGCGCGTCCTCAAGTGACGCGCACCACCTCGTCAGCTCCGTCTTACGGCACCGTGATGATCTGGGTGCGCGAACTCGTCAGGCCACCGGCGTCGGTGACGGTCAAGGTGAGCGTGTAGGTGCCCGATGCGGGGTACGTCGCGGTCTGAATCGGGTTGACCGTCGTGGCAATCGCTCCATTGAAGCCGAGCGCCCACTGATACTGCACGATCCCGACATCATCGGTTGATGTCGAGGCGTTGAAGCGACACTGCCGCGGCTTGAGGCCGGTGCACGTCCACGTGAAGTTCGCGACCGGTGGCTGGTTGCCCGATGGCGCGGTGACGATGAGCGTGCGCGTCGCCGTACCAGTGAGATTGCCCGCGTCGGTCGCGGTCAGCGTGATGGTGTGTGTGCCCACCGACAGATTGCTCTTCGAGAACGAGGTGCCCGATCCAATCGCGCCGTCACGATTGCTTGTCCACTGCAGTGCCGTGCCGGTCAGTGCACCCTGCTCCGGATCAGTCCCGGTTCCGGCAAACGTCACACTCGCGCCCTGCACGACACTCGTGTTGTTCGTCGGCGACGTGATCGCGGCTACCGGCGGCTGATTGGGCGCCGTGACGATCAGCGTGCGCGTCGCCGTGCCGGTGAGATTCCCCGCGTCAGTGGCCGTGAGTGTGATGGTGTGCGTGCCTACCGACAGATTGCTCTTCGTGAACGAGGTGCCCGTTCCGATGCTGCCGTCGAGATTGCTCGTCCACTGCAGCGCCGTTCCAGTGAGTGCACCCTGCTCTGGATCGGTCCCGGTTCCGGCAAAGCTCACACTTGTGCCCTGCACAACACTCGTGTTGTTGGTCGGTGCGGTGATCGCCGCCACCGGCGGCTGATTGGGCGCCGTGACGATCAACGTGCGCGTTGCCGTCCCGGTGAGATTGCCCGCGTCGGTTGCGGTCAGCGTGATGGTATGCGTGCCCACCGACAAGTTGCTCTTCGAGAATGACGTGCCCGATCCGATGTTGCCATCGAGACTGCTCGTCCACTGCAGTGCGGTGCCCGTCAACGCGCCCTGCTCCGGATCTGTCCCCGATCCCGCAAAGCTCACACTCGCGCCCTGCAGCACACTCGTGTTGTTCGTCGGCGACGTGATCGCGGCCGACGGCGCCGTGTTCGCACCCGGAACGATGATGCTTTGCGATTTTGCGTGGGTGAGTCCGGCGCCGTCCGTCACCGTCAGCGTGGCGGTGAACGTGCCGGCGGCGGGATAGGTCACGGTCTGAATCGGATTGGTCGTATTGACGACAAAGGTGCCAAACCCAAACGTCCAGGAGTATTGCACGATGCCGACGTCATCACTCGACGTCGTCGCGTCGAAGCGACACTGCCGTGGCTTGAGGCCGGTGCATGTC
>JAGNMU010000150.1 GCA_017991005.1 Gemmatimonadaceae bacterium
CGGTCTGATCCAACGACGCCCAATGGCCGACGACGCGCGTGCGCAACCCATCCACCTCACCGCGATGGCGCGCACGCTCGAGACGCCAGCAACGGCAGCGGCGTCGGCCGTCAACCGACGACTGATGGCGGCGGTGTCGTCCGCGGACCGTGAGCACCTTTTCCGCACGCTGCGCCTGTTGATCGACGCGTCACGGTAGGCGCCCCGAATGTATCGTGACCTCCGCCTGCCTCACCCGTCTGAAAAGTGCGCCTACCGTTTCACCACCGGCCCTCAGCCCGCACCGACCGACGACCATGTTTACGATCGACACTGAAAACGACAACGACGCGACCGGCACCAAGTAGCTCACGTAGCTGAAGTAGCTGGTTCATTCGGTGCTACGCCGCGGCCTGCGCGCGGCTTTGCATCGTCAGATCGGGCCGCACACCAAGCCACAGCGCTGCAGCCACCAGTGAGAATATCGCGCCGGACGCAACCGCCGTCGTCCATCCGAACGCGCCTGCGACAAACGGCACCAACATGGCGCCCACGCCGCCAACCACATTGCCCCCGGTGTTCATCAGACCGGTGGCACTTTGTGATTGGGCTCCCGCGATGCGCATCGCCGCGGCCCAGTAGCTGCCATCACTGAACTGCACGCAACCGAAACTGAGCGACAGCAGCGCGACCATCCAGACCGGATCCGGCGCCAGCGTCCCGGCCACCAGCAATGGCGCCGAAAGCGCCAATGCGCCCATCGCTGACACACGGCATCCTACGCGTGCCCCGAAGCGTGTCGAGAGCCGATCGCACACCATGCCGCCGGCAATCGCGAACACCGCACCAAGCGTCCACTGCGCACCGGCGAAATATCCGGCGAGCGTCGCCGACACGTGCCGAATTTCGGTGAGATAGTAGTAGAACCAATTGAAGAACAGATAGAACACATAGTTGGTGCAGAAGTAGCTCAGCGTGATGCACACCAGATCGCGGTCAACCAAGAGGCGCGTCCACGGTACGGGCTGCACATGCGCGACGGTGGGGCGATCGGCAATCAGTGCCACTTCGGCCGGATTGACGCCCGGGTGTGTGGCGGGATCATCGCGATAGTCCCACCACCAGAGTGCTGCCAAGGCGAGCGCCTAGGGCGCCGTGAGCAGAAATGACTGTCGCCAGCCGAGAGTGAGTACGAGCCAAGTGATGCCCGGACCGGCGAGCGCCGCGCCGACCGTCGTGCCCGCCGTGCTCAGACTGTTGCCGAGTGCCCACGTTTTCGGCGGCAGCCATGCGAACATGGAGCCACCGCACGCGATCGGAAAGATCGGCGCCTGAAACGCGCCTTGCGCGGCCCGCAGCACAACCAGCGATGTCAACGTCGCGGCCACCGGCCAACCACGGGGCACCAGTGACATCAACGCCGTCGCCGCAAACCACGCCACGAACATCATCGTCATCGCTCGCCGCGGTCCGAGCTTTTCGCCGGCAATGCCACCGGGCACTTGCAATAACCCGTAGCTCCAGGCAAACGCGCCCAGGATCATGCCGAGCTGCGCTTCGCTCAGGCCGAGGTCGCGCATGATCGCTGGCCCAGCAACCGAGAGATTGTAGCGCAGGACGTACGCCACGAGACTCGCGACGACGATCCACGCGAGGATGCGCCAACGGACGCGCGTGGGCTGCTCGGCCTGGGTACGTGAGGACATCATGGTCGCGTTACACAGCCGGAGGCAGGGATCGAAGCGGAGCGATGGCCGAACATACCGCCGCGACCCCCCGTTGTCAGTGTGTCACGACTCCAGCGCCGCCCCGCGCGCCTCGCTTCCGTCGTTGCACTCGATGGGAGTCGGTGCAACTAGCCGACGACGGCAACAATCTCGTTACGTCGCGCACCCGTGTTCGGAGCCGCCGCGAGAGCCGCCGCCGGAGCCGCCGCTGGCACTGTGTCACGGTCGACCAGTCCAGCAACTCGACCGCCAGTGGCAGTCAGATACACACCCAGTGCCAGTTCCCAGACGAACTCCGGCGCTACACCGATCGCATACAACGGATCGCCCTTGTCCAGCACACCAAAGAGGATGCCGGTGCTCGCGGCGAAGAGGACCGGACCTCCGACCAGTCCGAGCATCGCAAGACGGCGCGGCATCATCCCGGATCGGTACATCATCCACCCAAGCAGCATCCCGTTGCCGATCGGTACCACGAAGCCGGGCCCGAACTGGAAGCTCCAGTTCTTCACCGCCACGAGCGCCTGGGCGACAACGGGAAGTGCCGCGCCCTCGCTTCCCGATGCGCGAAGCGACACGACGCTGAGCACGCTGAGAATACCGACGCCGATAAAGACGCTTTCCGTGATGCGGGCGGCGACAAAACCGACCGCACCGGCCGGGAAGCAGCGCCGCATCAGTGGGTAGAGCATGACGGCGCTGCCAATGTTCGCCACGATCAGGATGAACTCGAGCAATGCGGCGAACTGAATCTGCATGTCAGCGCCCGCGCTGGTCACGTAGTGCGCGTCGTTCAACACGGGATCAAAGAGCAGCAGCGCCGGTATCGACGTTGCGTAGGTGATGAGGAACAGCAGTCCGACCCAGCGTCCGAGGAAGCGGGCCCGTGCTGGTGAGAGCGCGATGTCGTGATTCATGGTTCGGTCTCTGTTGGTGGTCAGCGTGACGCGACGGAGCGCTTCTTGAAGTACAACCCGGCACTGATCACGAGATCGTTGCGCGTGTCTGTGCTGCGAGGGCTCGCCGCCGAGGTGAAGCGAGAGGCGTAGTCACGTGCCTCGAGACGCACACCGACCCGACCGAGGCTCACATCGCCGCCAACCGCCAGATATCCGGCCGGATGATGCGCGGCGTCCTCGGCGGAGGCGCGATAGTTGTAGCTTCGAACGCCGGCGCCAGTGCCCGCAAACAGTTTGAAGCGTACGGCAGCGCTCGGTGACCATGTTTTCGTCTCCACCTCAACGCCAAGGTCCGAGGTGAACACGTCGACTTTACCGCGATCCGACACATCGAGCGCGCGGCTGCGCGCCCAACTGAACGTGCCGGTGATCGCGAGGGAGGGGCGCACACGCCAGGCCAGACCGGCTGCGCTCAGTTGTGCGTCCTTGAACGAGGTGCGCTGCGCGCCGGTCGCCACCAAGGCACCGCTAGTGAAGCGCAGCGTCCACGGTCTCGTTGAGGATACCGTGTTCGAGATGACATCCTGCGCGCCAGACGTGTTGAGCGGCGCCACCAGCAGACTCAGCGCGGCGCCGGCAACGAGAAACGCGCGCGAACGACGCGCAGTGGCAACACGACGAACAGGGATCGAAACAGCGGACGTGTGTGACATGATATGCTCCGTGGAGAGAGTGTGTGGTGGTGCAGGAGTGGTGCAGGAGCGGAGTGGTGCAGTGGTGCGGCACAGCGGGACTACGATTTGTCGCGGGCGCGGATGGCGAGTGTCGCCACGATCACCATGGCCGCGAGTGCATAGGTGCCACGCATACCGGCGCGTACGGCCACCGCGCTGGCGCGCGTGAGCTCCGGGCTTTTCGAGCTGATCGCGAACGCGGCGCCCATGACCGACGCGCCGGTGATCAAACCGAGATTGCGCGAGAGGTTGAGCATGCCTGATGTCACGCCGCGTAGCCGCGCGTTCGCGCCGGACATGACCACCGTGTTGTTTGCGGTCTGAAAGAGCCCGTAACCGGCGGTCATGACGGCGATCGCCCCCAGATAGCCGGGCAGACCGAGTGATGCGGGCAGCAGCGAAAGCAGGAGCGACCCCGCGGCAATACCGGAGAGTCCCACCAGTGTCATGCGCGCCGCGCCCAGGCGGTCCGCGATACGTCCGGATGGCACGCCGATCAACGCGGTCACGATGGGCCCGACCGACATCGCAAATCCCACGGCGGTGGCGCTCAACGCCAGCGATCGCGACAGGTAGAACGGACCAACCACGAGGGTGGACATCATCACGGTCGAGACCAGCGCATTCATCGCCAGACTCGAACGCAGCACGCGGTCGCGAAGCATCGACAGGTGAATCAGCGGGGCCGTTGCGACCGACTCGACGTACAGCCAGAGGCCGAATGCGGCGGCCGCCGCCGCAAGCAGGACCACGTTCACGATGCCCACGTGACCGCGGCCGATGGTGACCGCGAGCGCATACGCGCCAAGCGCCAGCGTGAGCACGGTGGTGCCGGCCACGTCGAACCCCTCGCGCGGCGCCTCGTGTGATGCGGATACTGCTGTTGGCGCGCTCGGCAGGTAGCGATACGCCAGCGTGAGTGCGGCGATGCCGAGCGGCACGTTGACGAGAAAGAGCGCACGCCAGTCCAGCCACGCGATCAGCAGCCCGCCGAGCGACGGACCAACCGCGGTGCCGACGGCGGACATCGTGCCCAAGAGTCCCATGGCACTGCCAGTCCGCGTGGACGGCACCGTCTCACCGATGAACGCGTGCGTCAACGCCATCATGATCGCGGCACCGACGCCCTGCACCGCCCGCGCGGCGATCAACTGGCCGAGTGTCGCGGCCATGCCGCACAGCACCGACGCCATGGTGAACAGCGTGAGTCCGGCCAGCAGCAGGCGCCGGCGACCCAGCACATCGCCAAGGCGTCCGGCGCCGACCACCAGTGTCGTGACGGCGAGGAGATACGCGAGCACAATCCACTGCACGCCCTGGAACGACGCGCGGAACGCGTGCGCCATGCTGGGCAGACCGACGTTGGCGATGCTGGTGCCGAGTGACGACAACAGCATCGACAACGACAGTGCCGCCAGCACGCCGCGAAGAGAGCGGAGCGGCGCGCGTTCGGCGGGGTGCACCTACGCCGTCCTCGCGGCGGGTGGGTTGAGGAACGAACGGAATCGCTGTTGAACCACCGGGATCACGCCCCAGACCATGGCCGCAACCATGGCGGGCGCCACGACCAGCGTGCGCTGCCAGATGGTCCAGCCGGAGGTGAGCGGAACAACGGCGTAGAGAATGGCGGTGATGGTCGGGTAGGCCCCGAGCAACACGAGCAGCGCAAAGCGCGGCCGGGAGAATCGCGTGGGAGAGTTGGTGTGTGTCATGGACGAACCATGCGCTTTTCACATCATGGCGCAAAGCGCATGTATTGCACTACATTAGTGCATCTGACGCCATGTATTCCTCTTCCGCTCCCATGGTTGCTCCCGACTTCAACCTGCTCCTCACGCTCGACGTGCTGCTCTCTGAGAGCAGCGTCGCACGCGCCGCCGACCGTCTCGGGCTCAGCCCCTCGGCGATGAGCCGGGCGCTCGCGCGCTTGCGCGAGGTGACGGGCGATCCGCTTCTCGTGCGCGCCGGACAGCGCCTTGTGCCGACACCACGCGCACTCGAACTGCGCGGCCGCGTGCGCCATCTCGTTGACGATGTGAGCGAGGTCCTTCGCCCCAGCGACACGCTGAATCCTGCGCAGCTCGAGCGCACGTTCACGCTGCGCACGAGTGAAGGGTTCGTCGAAAACTTCGGGGCGGCACTGCTCCACTGTGTGCATACCGACGCGCCCCACGTGCGACTGCGCTTTGTGCCCAAGGCCAACAAAGACAGCGCGCCATTGCGCGACGGCACCGTCGACCTCGAGACCGGTGTCGTGGAGGCCAATACCAGCCCCGAGCTGCGCGTGCAGGCGCTCATTCGCGATCGCTACGTGGGTGTAGTGCGAAAGGGCCATCCGCTGGAGAAGGGCAAGATCACCCCGCACCGGTATGCCACGGGTCTCCACATCTCCGTCTCTCGCCGTGGCCTCGAGGAGGATCCCATCGACGAAGCGCTGGCCGCCTTCGACGTGAAGCGCGAGGTCGTGGTCGCGATTCTGGGCGGATTTTCTTCGGCGCTCGCGGTGGCGCGTGCATCGGATCTCATTGTCACGGTACCGGAGCGCCATTCGGGAACACTGCGCGCCGGCATGCACACCTTCCCGCTGCCCTTTGCCACTAAGCCCTTTACGATTTCACTCCTGTGGCATCCGCGGCTCGATGCCGATCCAGCGCACAAGTGGTTGCGGGGGTGCGTGAAACAAGCCTGCGCAGGGGAGGGCGCCGCGTAGTCGACGCCGTTCACTCTCCCCGACTCAACGACCATCACCCGTCACGGTCGCACGGTACTCGCGTACACCGGCACGCAGGCTCACGACCCCTTGGCTGCCCTCTCCATACGCGCACGCCACACCTGAACCGAATCAGCCTTCCCCCATCGTTCGTACAGCGTCACCAATCTCGTGCGCGCGTCTTTCACGATGGGCGCCGCATCACCGCGCGCCGCGACCAGCTTGCGCTCGCTCTCCACAAGCATCGACTCGGCGCGCGCATATTCGCCCCGGAGCGTCAGGTGCGCGCCAATCTGTCCCTCGCTGGAGGCGATCAGGAAATGGCCAGGCGGATACACGGTCTTTCGAACCGCGAGACTCTCGCGCAGCCAGCGTTCGCCCGCGTCCAACGAATCGAGCCCGTCGAGCGCCCGTCCCAGCAGGCTCATCGATCCCGACACGATCGGATGTTCGTCCTTAAGCGTATTGCCGCGCAGTACCAAGACGCGACGCGACCACTCCGCACTTTCGGCATACCGTTTCGCACTGAGCAGAAAGTCGGCGAGGTTGAACATCGACCACGCCAAGTCGGGATGCTCGTCGCCCAGCCACTTCCTACGCATGCTGATCGTTTCGCGAAAGGTCGACTCGGCGCGCGCCGGCAAACCCGCACGATCCTGCACACTCGCCAACGGCGAGAGAATGGCGGCGACATGCGGATGTGACGTGCCGTACGCGCGCCGCGCCGCCGCCACGGCGGTCACCATCAGGGTTTCGGCTGACCGGTTGTTCCCTAAATCACTCTGAATAACCGCGAGATTGGTGTACGATGCCGCCAGCGACGAATCGTTCACCGGCCGCTGACCACGCAGCAGCTGCAGGGCTTCCGCGAGAATCGGTTCGGCGTCCTGCGAATTGCCAAGGTGATTCAGGATGCGGCCACGGGCATCGAGATGACTGATCCGCTGTTCGTTGTGATCGAAGCCATGGCGCGCGAACAGTGTGTCGGCGATGCGCAGCAGCGAATCGGCGGCGGCAAACTCCCCCTCAAACTCTTTCGCCATGCTGAGCGCCGAGAGCGCCACGGCGGTGCCGCGTCCACCAGCCGGTGCCTGTCGCCCTTCGGCATCGACCGCCAGACGATACTGCGCTTCGGCCAATGGAAACTCGCCGAGCGAGAGAAACGTGCCGCCAATAATGCGCCGGATCTCCGACTCGAGCGCCGGCCGCGCGCTTACGCTGTTGGCTTTGAGGACTGCCGAGTCGAGCACTTCGCGCACCGTGACGTTGCGTCCAAACGCGCCGGGGTTGGCGGCGCCAAGCATCGTGGTCAGGAATCGCGTGACTTCACTCGCGCGTTCACCCTCGGTTTGTGCGCGCACCTTTTCGCGATCGGCCACTCTCGCCTGTCGCAGTGCGACGACACTGCCGGTCACCATCGAGAACAGGGTCAACGCCACCGCCAACGACTCGACCCGGCGACGGCGCAGCAGTTTCCCCACGCGGTAGCCGAGACTATCCGGTCGCGCTGACACCGGCATGCCCGTGAGATGATTGAGGATATCGGCCGACAGCTCCCCAGCCGATCCGTAGCGGCGTTCCGGCTCGGTGCGCAGCGCCTTGAGCACGATGGCATCGAGATCGCCGGCCAGACGGGCACGCACGCGGTCACCCGACCGTTCGGAGAGACGCCCCAGTCGTTCGGCCGTAATGGCGGTACTGGGGCGCGCTGGCGTGTCGGTGCGCACGATGCGTTCACCGTCCGGGCGCCACGTTTCGCGCACCTCGAACGGACGTTTGCCGCAGAGCAACTCGTATAGCACAATGCCCAGGGAATACACATCGGAGCGCGTCCCGATGGGGCGGCCCAGGAGTTGCTCAGGCGACGCGTAGCCCGGCGTGAGTGCGCGTGCTCCGTCGCGCGTGAGCGTTTCGTCCTCAGCGCCATCAAGCGCAGACGGCAGGAGCGACGCGATGCCGAAGTCGAGCAGTTTCACCTGCCCGTCGGCGTTGACCAGAATGTTCTGCGGCTTGAGATCGCGATGCACCACCAGATTCTGGTGGGCAAACTGGACGGCGGCGCACACCTGTCGGAACAGCTCGAGGCGCGCCGAAATCGGGAGCGTGCGCGCATCGCAATAGGTGGTCAGCGGTTCGCCTTCGACGTACTCCATCGCAAAGAACGGATGTCCATCCGGCGTGACACCACCGTCCATGAGTACGGCGATGTGCGGATGTTCAAGCGTGGCGAGAATCTGGCGTTCGCGACGAAAGCGGCGGACCGCTGATTCACTGACGGTTTGCGCGCGCAGCAGTTTGATGGCGACGCGTTTGCGAAACTGATCGTCATTGCGCACGCCTTCGTACACCGCGCCCATACCGCCCACGCCAATGCGGCGCCTGATGTCGTAGACGCCAACGCGCCGACCGATCCAGCGATCCACTCCGTCGTCCATGGCGAAATCCAGCGAGAGCGGACTTTCAAATCCGCGGCTCGTCTGTGCATGGGCGTCGAGCAGTCCGCGCAGGCGCTGCCCCAGATCGGCATCCTCGGCGTCGAGCGCGCAAAGAAAGTCGGCGCGCGAGGCCGTTTCCAACTCGAGCGCGCGCTCGAAGCCTTCCTGCAGTCGCGCGAAGCGCTCTGGGGTGAGTGGCTGGGTCGCCATGGCGTCTAGGCGGACAGCGCCTGCAGGAGAAATGCGTCGGCGTCGACGTGGGTCATAGCAGCGAGGCGAGGGGCGCACGGCGGACGGCAGTAATTGACAGTCAGATCGGGCGGGTGACAATGCGGGGCGGGACGATCGGCCCCCGCACCAGCGACGGCAACGGCAGCAGCGACTGCAACAGCTTCATCGCAGAGGCGCAGGGGGCGCAGAGGCCCGGGTCTGACGGGTGGTTGCGGTTTCCAAGAAAAGAATGGGGAAATGGCTCCGCACCGGCCGACCGCACGCCTCTGCGCCCCCCTGCGCCTCCGCGTCTTCTATGAGAAAGGCACTGCTGTCAAGGCCACCGTGGTGGCTTTGCGACTGGGTAGCGTTTGTCCGTCCGACGCCGCGCCCCTGGTATCACTCTTCTATCCGCACTCAGTGT